>NZ_BBPW01000037.1:0-14401 GCF_001028545.1 Treponema endosymbiont of Eucomonympha sp.
CACGCTACCGCATTAATAAACAAGCGGTTGTCTTTCGCCACTCCCCCGTGCTTCCCTGCCTGTCCGGGCAGCAGTTCTTTTATCCGTTCCCACGCCTCGTCGCTTATATCGTGCCGGTGAATGCCTTTATTTCCTTTCATGCTCCTATTTTACCTCTTTTCCTTTCTTTAGTCCACACTGCCTAGAGAAAATCCTCCGCGATATGTGCCTGCCCGGCTTCGTGAGGGAAATGGGCGCGTCCGCCCCCGAAGAGGAAGAGGCAAAACGCCGCCTGAAGTGACAGCAGAAAACAACCTGATTCTTTCTTACGAAGAGTTTATGAAACACGCCGCCCGCGCAATAGACCTTTATCAGCGTCGCCGGCACGGCTCATTGCGGGGCAGTCCTTTGGAGGAACTGCAAGACGCCGCCGAGCGGCAAGGATTCAGGCAAGTGTTCTTCTCACCCGGCGACGTCGCCTATCTCTTCTTTGACCGGCAGTTCGTAAAGGTGCAGGGCGACCGCCTGCGCCTGCAGAACCAGTGGTATTCCGGTCCGCCGCTCACGCAGGAAATGGTGCTCGAAAACCGCGGCTCCCTTGTGGGTCTTGACCGCCGCAAGGTAGAGGCGAGATTCGACCCCGACAATCCCGATTCCGGCGCGTTCGCGCTCGACCCGCGCGACGGCAAGCCGATTGTGCTTCGCCGCGTAGAGCGCCCTGAAATGCTCGACGACGGGGCGGCGTCGAAGGCTATGAGAATCAAAAAAGAAAACATGAAAGCGGTGATTGACGCCTACCGCGCCGCCGTAGGGAAGGTGCTTGTGCTTCGGGACGACACGGCGTCCGCCCCTTATCTTGAAGCGCGAAAGCCGCGCCCCCCCCCCCCCGCCCCCGCGGAAGACTCCGCACCGGATTCCGAAGCGGAAAAAACGGCGTTCGAGGCGGCGGTGTCGAGCCGCATAGCCGCCGAAGCGGAAATCAAGCCGAAACACGCGCGGGTGTTCGTGTCAGACCGAGACCGCTACGTGTCGGTGCTGGATTCTCTCCGCATAGGCGCGGTGCTTTCCGCCCGCGACGCGGACTTCAAGGCGAAGTTTGAGGCGTCCATGACCGACGCCGACGCGCTCTACTTTGCCATTTACGCGGCGTTCAACAATTAAAGACAAGGAGTAAAAATGAGCAGGGAACTGCCAATGCCGTTTTGCACCGAAATGGTGCAGGCAATTATTGAAGGGCGCAAAAATATAACTCGCCGAATTAAGTTCAGCGGCGAAGTCGGAGACACCATCTGGGTGCGCGAGACATATGCGCACCGCACCCCGCTGTATTCTGGCAAAAACTGCGGCACAGAAAATTACGTGTACAAAGCGGACGGTTTTTTCGCCCGCCCGTGGAAGAGCGGGCGTTTTATGCCCCGCATAGCGGCGCGGCTTTTTCTTGAAGTTACCGGACTGCGCGCCGAACCGCTGCAAGATATAAGCGAGGCGGACGCAGAACGCGAGGGAATGAAGAAACAAGGGGCGCACGTGTACGACCTGCCCTATACATTCCGCAAGGGTTTTTGTTTCAAGTGGGACGAATTAAACGCGAAACGCGGATACCCGTGGCTGGAAAACCCGCTCGTTACCGTTGTCGAATTCAAAAGGATAAACGCATGAACCTCTCCGCCGCCCTCCGCGCCAACAGCCTCACTATGGGGCAAGCCGCGCGCATTCTCGACGTCGACAAAAGCACGGTCAGCAAGGTCTGCTCCCGCACCTACCACAAATGGGAGGAAAAAGAAACGGAGCTTGTCGACAAACTCGCCTCCCTCGGCTATGACAAATCCGCTTCCGGTTCGCTCTCGGTCAACACGAACGTGCTGGTCAAAACCCGAAGCGTCTCGCTCTTTTTCGACCTCTGCGACGACCTTGCCGACCCAGAATCCTCCCTTTCCTCTTCCCTAGGAATGGCAATAGGCACCGCCGAGCGGGGCAAAACCCACGCGGCTAAGTGGTACGCTTCAGAGAACGAAAGCGCCGCCTACACCCTCTACGTGGACGGCTTCTCGCGGGTGCAATTGCTCCGCAACATTTGCCACGAACTCGCCGGCGTGCGCCCCTTCAGTTTCGGCTCTTGCGTCTCCACCATAGCCGAGGTGTCCAAAGTTTCGCGCCGCCTTATCATCGTCGACGAGGCGGATAAGTGCCCCGTCCCGCTGTTGGAAATGCTTCGCGGAGTGAACGAGTCGTGCGGCGTCCCCGTGGTGCTCGTGGGAGAAGAGCGCCTCAAAGCAAAAATCGACGCCGTGCCGCGCCTGCGCTCCCGCGTCCGAAAACCCCTCTGTGTGTTCGACCCGATTAACCCCGTCGACGTCGCCGTTTACTACAGCGAAGCGCTCGGCGTGAGCCTCGACAAAGCCCTTGCCGAGAACCTCTCGCGCCGGGCAGCGGGCGGCTTCCGTACCGTCGCAAACGATTCCCTCGCGCTTGCAAAAATAGCCCGCGCCTCCGGGCTTTCCGCCATAACCCCCGCTATGCTCCGACCGGCTTGGATAAAACACAGTGAACCAGAAAAGCCGCAATGAGCAGTGCGTTTCTGTCCGCTGGTGTCATGAAGGTGAATGCAGAGACAGGAAAAATGCGAAGTGTGCTGGAAAAACGAACTGAAAACCATCGAGGTAACGAAGCAGGAGAAAAGCATAAGAAGGAAGAAAAGAATGAACGTAAAAAGACAGGAAGAGTGCCTGGCGGCAGGGGCGCGGTACGCGCGGTACAAGTTTGGTCTTCCGCGCTGCGAGACGAAATCGGAAAGCAGGTATGAAACGTTTGCCGCTTTGCTTGAGAGCTTGCAAAGCGAAGTCAAAGAGCTCCGTAAGTTTCTATTATCTACATATAGAAACAAAATCGGTTTACCGTTCAGACCGCGATAAATATGACAATCTCGAAAAAATCTGCTGCGAATGCGGGGATGTAATCAACATGGCTTCCGAAATAGTTGACAAAATTGACGGTATGGTTGGTGAAAACGATGCTTAGAAAAGCGCAGGGCGATATATACCCCTTCGTAACCCACACAACCCTATTAAAGGCAAGTGCCCGCACGGTTGCCGCTACTGCTATGTTGACCGAATTATGCACCGTTTCGGGAAGGAGCAGGGAGCGCCGCACCTCGACGAGTGTGAACTGCGGGTCAATTTGGGTGTTGACAATTACATATTTGTAGGCTCGTCGGTAGACATGTTCGCGGAGAACATAAGAGATATTGATGTTTGCAGAGCGTTGCGCCATGCGGGCGATTCAAAAAACAGATACCTGCTTCAAAGCAAACACCCTGAACGGGCGCTCTTTTTCTTTGACAGTTTTCCTTCAAGCGGCGTTATTTTCGCTACCGCTGCGGAAACGAACCGGCACTATCCCGCTGTCATGGGGAACGCTCCGCCGGTAGCAGAACGGCTGGAGGAACTTGAGAAGTTTCCCACAAAAACGATGGTAACGGTCGAGCCGATTATGGATTTTGATTTGCTCCTTTTTTCAGCGTTGCTGGGCAGTAGCGGAGCTACCCAGTTTAATATCGTCGCCGACAGCGGGCATAACGGCTTGCCAGAACCCAGCGCGGACAAGGTGCGCGAGCTAATCGCGTCTCTCCGCGACAACACGGAGGCGAAAATAGTGCTCAAGAAAAACCTGCGCCGAATCCTGCCGGAGCACCCGCTGTATAAGGAATAAGGCATATGGTGGATAACGAAAGAACCCGCTACATATCCCTAATCCACGCGCAGAAAGCGAGCGCCGGAATCCCCGACGACGTCTACCGCGGAATACTCGAAGCCGCAACGGGGCAAACAAGCGGCTCCGCGCTCGGCGTGCCTGCGCTGCGCAAGATATTTGGCATTTTTAACGGCATTCTTGAGTCGCAAAAAGAAATACGTCTTCCACGCCCCCAAAAGGGCGCACGGGCACTATGGAGGACGCCGTGCGCGCCCGCGCGGCAGCCGTTTTAGGCGCTCACGCCGCCGTGCGCATGGCGGGATTCCTGAAAAAAATAGGGCGCCCGTCGCTCGACAAGTGCAGCCGCAGCGACCTTGCGCGCGTTATGGGATTTCTGTCCCGCGTTGAAAGGCAGAACAATGGCGCGCGGCGAGCTGTTCGACCTCCGCGAGCTTCGCGCCCCGCTCTCTCCTCAAGAACGCGATACGCTCGCCCGCCAGATAATCCGGAGCGCGCGCCTTGGCGCAAAGTTTTTCTACGCGCCCGACGAATGCGCGGGCCTCCTGCGCCTCTCATACGACGAAATCCTTGCAAAATTAAAATGGCTTAAAATCGACTGCATTCTTATTCTGTCAATAATGCGCGTCCCGCGGTGGAGCCTTGCCGGCTACCTAATCGACCCGGGCGACGACGTTGACGCCGCCGTCTACGAATACCTCGATTCGCTCCCGCGTCCGCCAAAACTGAAGCAGTAGGGGGGGGGGGGGGTGATAACAAGTGGGCATTCTAGACGACCGAGAAATAGACATAGAGGAAGCACAAAAATTCCTTTATTCCGACCCGGATATCGACCTGCTGCCGAATCTTCCCTGCAGGCTGAATGCAAAGGACGCGGCGTTTATCCTTTCTGTCTCAGTGCCGACAATCAGGCGCCTCTTTGACAAGAATCTGCTCGCCTCTGACGGCGACGGAAGCACCTCGAAAGATTCCCTCATAGAATTCATAGAGCGGAACTATCAAGCTAAGCGCGTTCACCGGCTGTACCGCGCTTGAGTCGCTCACGCTGGGGGAGGCGCTGCCGACGCTTGGCGCAAATGTGTTTAAGGAAGCCGGAAGAGACAGCGGGGGATTCACCGTCTACGTGCCCACGGCGGAGGCGAAAGACGCGCTGGACGCCGCGATAGAAGACGCCGGCAACAGTTGGTACACGGCGCTCAAAGTTCCCGCCAATATGGGCGAGGGCAAGTTTAACGGAGTGGCGGTAACGCAATAAGGGCGGAACAGGGCGCAAAAGAAAAGGGCGGGAGGCGCCGAAAGGCTTCCCGCCCTGTATGCCTGCGGTCATACCCGTGCGCCGCGGCTGATTCAGCATTTGATAATGCCTGCCGCTTGTTCCGGCACGAGGTGTTCCGTCTGCTCGCGCGTCGCAAGGTTCTTGATAGTCAGGCTGCTGTCGGCTTGCACAAAAATGCCGAACGGTATGCCCTTTTTTTCGGCGTATTCGTATTGCGCCGACATTTTCTTTGCATAGGGGAATACCTCGCAGGATACCCCAATCTGCCGCAGCTTTGCGGCGACAGATTGCTCCTGCGCGGCGCAGGCGGAATCCGTACAGAAGACCAGTGCGTCGAGGAATCCTCCCGTCGGTTCGAGCGCACCGAGCTGTTCGAGCGCCGCAATCAAGCGGTCAAGCCCGACGGACGCACCCACGCCGGGGAACCGCTCCTTCGTGTACAGGCTCGAAAGATTGTCATAGCGTCCGCCCGAACACACCGAGCCGATACCGGGAATACCGTTCAGGAAAGTCTCAAACACCACGCCGGTATAGTAATCCAGCCCGCGCGTAACTGACGGGTCAAGCACGAATGACCCGGCGATTCCTGCGACTTGCATCAATTCACACAGTTCGCGGAGTCGAGCGATTCCCGCCGAATCCGCTCCGGCAAAAGACGCCATATGCGCGAGTGTTTCGTCATATGAGCTGCGGGCGGTAATATAAGAAAGAACCTGTGTGGCATAAGCGTCTGAGCCGGTGATTCCTGCAAGCAGTGCATACACCTCGTTCTGCCCGATTTTCGTCAGCTTATCGACGGCACGGAGAATATCCTCGCTCCGGTCGGAAACGCCGAGTTTGGTCAGGAAGTCGTTGAACGCCCCCCTATGGTTCAGGCGTATCGTCGCGTCAGACGCGCCGATTTGGGCGAGCGCAGCATGCATCAGGCTCAGAATGTCGAAGTCGGCGGACGCGCTTTCGGAGCCGACGAGGTCGAAATCGCACTGCACGAATTCGCGGAACCGCCCTGCCTGCGGTTTTTCGCCGCGCCATACCTTCGCAATATGGTAGCGCTTGAACGGGAAGGTCAGTTCGGCGGCGTGTTCGGCGACGAATCGAGCGAACGGCACGGTCAGGTCGAAACGCAGGGCGACGTCGCGTCCGCCGTTGTCCTGAAAGCGGAACACCTGCTTTTCCGTCTCGCCGTCGCTTTTGCGGAGCAGAATCTCCGCGTATTCGAGCGCGGGGGTGTCTATCGGCACGAAACCGTGGGCGCGGAAGACGGCGGTGAGCTGCTCGATGAGCGAGGCGCGGATGATTTCGGCGGGCGGCAGGTAGTCGCGGAAGCCTTTCAGCACGCGCGGCTGTATGAGTCGTTCCATAGTAGTAAGGGCATACTAGCCGTTTCGGGGCAGAATGACAACGCGGCGCTCGGCAAAACCGAATGCTTGCCCAAACCTGCGTTTCTGTGCTATGAAATACCTTATGAAAAAACGTGCGTTGCTCAGTGTATATGACAAAAATGGCATTGTGGAGCTGGCGTCTTTTCTGCTGAATGCGGGGTGGGAAATCCTTTCGACGGGTGGCACCGCCGCGCACCTGACGCAGAACGGCGTCCGCGTAAGCGACGTGAGCGCGGTAACCGGCTTCCCCGAATGCCTCGACGGTCGGGTAAAGACGCTGCACCCCGCCATTCACGCGGGGCTGCTCGCCCGGCGCAGCGACCCCAGCCACCTAGACACCCTCGAAAAGCTGCATATTCAGCCGATAGATTTGGTCTGCGTCAACCTGTACCCGTTTTTTGAAAAAGCGCAGGCAGGGCTCGCATTCGACGAAACCGTCGAGTTTACCGACATAGGCGGTCCGACGATGCTCCGCTCGGCGGCGAAAAACTTTCAGGACGTCGTCGTGCTGACCGACCCCGCCGATTACCCCGCCGTCATATCCGCGCTCTCCACGGAAAGCGGCGTTCCACCCGCGCTCCGAAGGAAACTTGCCGGCAAGGCATTCAACCTGACGAGCGCCTACGACGCGGCGGTGTCGCGCTTCATGCTGCAGGGCGACGAGTTCCCACCGTATTATGCGGTTTCTATGCGGCTGGCGGCGACGCTCCGGTACGGGGAAAACGCGCACCAAAAAGCGGCGCTATACTATGCCGCGGACGCAAAAGGCGCGGCGGGCGGCATGAAGCAGCTTCAGGGCAAAGAGCTTTCCTATAACAACGTCCGCGACCTCGACATTGCGTGGAAATGCGCGGCGGCTTCGCGCCAAGTCGCGGGCGGGCAGGCATTCGCGGTCGCGCTCAAACACAACTCGCCGTGCGGCGCTGCGGTCGGGGCGACTCCGCTCGAAGCGTACCGAAAAACGTTTGCCTGCGACCCCGTGTCGATTTTCGGCGGGATTGTCGGCATGAGCGCGGCAGTCGACGAGGAAACCGCCCGCGAGATGACGAAGACGTTTCTGGAAGTCGTCGTCGCGCCCGGGTTCACCGAAGGGGCGCTCAAGGCGTTTGCGGAAAAGAAAAACGTCCGCCTGCTCGCCGCGTCGGTCGAGCCGGACGACCGCGAGGAAATCCTCTCGGTGGCGGGCGGAATCCTCGTGCAGACGCGGGATGCGCAGCTTTTCGGTGACTGGAAGGCGGTAACAAAAGCCGTGCCGACCGAAGCGCAGGCGGCGGAAATGCGGCTCGGCGCGGCGGTCGCCGTATACGCAAAGTCGAACGCCGTGCTGGTCGTGAAGGACGGCGCGGTGTGCGGAATCGGGGCGGGGCAGACGAACCGCATTTGGGCGGCGGAACAGGCGCTCTCCCGCGCAAAAGCGTATACCGATGCGGCGGGGTTTCCCGCGGCGGAGGTGCTGGCGAGCGACGCATTCTTCCCGTTCCGCGACTGCGTCGACGCCGCCGCGCGGTACGGAATCAAGGCTATTGTACAGCCCGGCGGTTCGCTCCGCGACGACGAGTCTATTCAGGCTTGCGACGAGCACGGCATTGCAATGGTGTTCACCGGAATCCGGCACTTCAAGCATTAGTTCCGGCGGCACCGTCCGTTCCGCACTATAGGCTTTCGGAGCCACTGAGTGTGCGCGACGGTTCCTTTTTTCGGTAAAACCGGAGTATTCATGCTCTATCATCTTGCCGGATTGCTGCTCCCGTATTTCGGACCGGCGCGGCTCTTGCGCTCCAACGCGGTGCTCAGCGTCGTCGGCATTTATGCGGGCTTTTTTTTGACGGCGTTTCTGCTCCCCAAGTGCTACCGCTTTTTGCCCCGCGACCGCGGGCGCGAATTCACGCCGACCCCGCAGGCGTCGAAAGGGAAGCCGACCGGCGCGGGCGCGGCATTCGTCACCCTGTTCGTGCTGCTCCTATTTCTGCTCGCCCCGCTCTCGCCGTTTCACGGGTGCATATTGTCGCTGACGTGGCTCACCATGCTGACGGGGTTTTTGGACGACCGGAGCGAGCGCGGCTGGAGCGAATACCGGAAGGGGGCCTTCGACCTGCTGCTGGCGCTGGCGGGAGCGTGCGTCTTGTACGCGTTCCTGCGCGCGGAAAGCGCGGACGGCGCGCTGCATTTCTGGCTGCCGTTCGTTGCAAAGCCGGTAGAGGTGCCGCCCGCCGCGTACATTCCGCTTGCGGCGATACTGCTGTGGGCGTCCATAAACGCCACGAACTGCACCGACGGCGTCGACGGGCTGTCGGGGACGCTCGTGGTTATCGCGCTCGTTACTATGGGCGTCATCTTCTATTTCATTCTGGGGCACCAGAATATAGCCGCGTACCTCTTGGTTCCGCACCTGAGGGACGGCGCGGCGTGGGGAATCATGTCATTCGCGCTGGCGGGCGTGCTTATGGGGTATCTGTGGCACAACGCGTTCCCCAGCGCGGTGCTCATGGGCGACGCCGGAAGCCGCGCAATAGGCTTTTTTACCGGCGCGTGCATAATGGCGTCGGGCAACCCGTTTCTGATTCTCGCCACGTCGTCCATAATCTTTCTGAACGGCGGCATGGGGCTGGTCAAACTGTTTCTGCTGCGTTTCTGCAAGGTGCGGATTCTGTCCTCCGTCCGTTTCCCGCTGCACGACCACCTGCGCTACCGCCGCGGCTGGTCGGCGACGCAGGTGCTGATTAAGTTCGTCATCATGCAGGTGCTGGTTTCGTTCTTTATACTCGGCGTATTCTTCAAGGTGCGCTGAACGTTATCCGTGCGGCGCGCGGGCAAGGACAGAGTCTCTTGAAAAGAACCCGGCAGAGAGGCAGCGCACAAAGCTGCGGGCGTGGATTCGCCTAATCATGTTCTAAAAGGTATACCTTTTATGCTTAAAGGTGTACCTTCTGTGTTAAAAGGTATACCTTCTGAAGCAAAAAGAGTACCTTTTGAAGTAAAAGGTATACCTTCTATGTTGAAAGGTATACCTTCCGAGTTAAAAGGTGTACCTTCTGAAGCAAAAAGAGTACCTTTTAGAGTGAAAGGTACACCTTCTATGGCAAAAGGTATACCTTTTGAAGCAAAATCGCCCGATTACGCGCCGCGCTTGGGCATAAAAAAAGCGGCGGGAACCGTGCCTGCCGCCGCCTTTCTGCAAAAAAACGTTTGACAAATATGCTGGATATGTTTTATGCTGTCATAAAAGGCTGCGGGGACAGACGTCCTCCGCGGCGGCGCAAACCTTTCACGTTACGCGGCATTTGGTTTGAACGGCGCTGACAAATATGCATATATACTATACGAAAAAAAGAATGACAAAGAAAATAGTATCTATAACTGCTTATAATGAACAGCGTTTGCTTCTAACGTGTCAAACGATGCAAACACCGAGTTTTCATGATACTGCATAGTCTCACGTGACTCATTCCAATTAATGCCAAAAAGTTCGTGCAGGGGACGCTCCGCTTTCAATTTTCTGTTCCGCCGCCTTGCGTATCTCCAGCAAGCGCGCGGATTCTTGGCGCAAAGCAAAACTTTCGGTTACAAGTGCAACGACTTGCTTAATCTCATCGATTCGCCAGTAGCTTACTGTTTGCGGTGAGAATATCAATATCGGCATATTGAAAGTCTGCATCGTTTGTAAGTAATACAAATTGATTTTTTTTACAGATGGACATTATAAGTTTGTCGTTAAAATCAAGCGAATCCACGTGCAACATATCGTGTACTTCGTTTTTGTGGAATGATTTATCGCAAATCTCAAAGTGAGGAAAAATGGTATTGATAATAATGCTATATATATCTGTTAGGACGGATTGACCATCGGGAGAATCACGGTAGACTTTGAATTTCAAAGGAATACCGGTACTACGCTGATAGTTTTCATATTCAATTCGAAGTACACGATTTATAGTTTCGGATAAACCTGTCGTGTTGATTACAAGACAATTACCTTGAGTTAACAACGTATGTAATATTTTACTGTATTGTTGCATCCAGTGTTGCCCTGACAGTATTGGCCAAAAAATGTAGATAAGCACATTCGCGTCAAAAAAGACTGGTTTTCCAACGAGGGCGGTAATATCAGATTGTCTGTAACGTTTTGCCATATTACTCTCCCAAAATTTCTTTGATTGACTGCTCCATGCGTGAAGTATCTTTGTAGTAGAGTTTCGCATTTTTTACCACACGCTCCAGCAGAACTGCATCATCAGGGGGCAAATCCTTGACTTCAATCAGTGCTTTTATGTCATCTTCAGAAAAATCTTTGTACAACTGCCCAATGGCAGTATTCAAAAATGCCGATGTGAGCATTTGCACATTCAGAAAGGAAAGAATAATCTTTTTCTTTTGAGCAAGTAGTAATTTGAGTTTTTCGCATACCTTGTCGCCATCATCGGCTTCTACACAGGTCTCATTGCCCACTATTTGGTATACACTGACGGTCATTTTGTCCATAATCACACTCCTAGAATATACTATTATGTTTTGCTTCATTTGACAAGCAGTAAGAATGGTCATCATCGGTGCGAAATTGCATATTGATGATAGTGCCGGGGAACGGCGCTGTAAAAACTTTTAAAGTTTCGCCTTCATTGTCTACTTGATAAAATCCGTCATCACTGACTATTTGCAGTTTTCCACCGTTTAATTTTATAAATTCTTGTAAAATTGCCAATCCGATACCGCCGGGTATATCTTTTTTAGTCGTATGCCCATCTTGCAGTGCCCATTTGATTGCTTGGACTGAAGTAGCTGTAGTGGAGAATCGATCATTAATCTTCTTTTTGAACCCTATGCCCATGTCCACAATAGCGAATTCAATTTTTCCTTTTGTCGGAAAAAACTGACCACAGGTATAGATGTAATCGGTACCGCTATGGATCTGCGCGTTCACAAATATCTCGTGAATAGATTCGGCGATTTTCTTTTTTAGCAAATCAGTCATCGGAGGCAAGTCTTTTTGCATTAATAATTCAGTCAGCACGTAATTGTGAAAATAGCGACTTTCTTGTAGTTTTAGTTTTAAGTATGGAATAGCGGTATGATAAGTATCGTATGTTTTTTGATAGCCATAATTGGCTAAAAAACCGTTTTTCTGCAAAATAGAAATAATCTGTTTATTCGGTGAATCAACGGTGATGGCATTTAACGCTGCCGCTTGGTCAAGAATACCGCCAAGAGCGGCGCTCATGTTTGCCGAAAACCATGTTTCAAGCGCAATGTGAACATCGTCAAACAGGCACTGTGAAAGCGCATGATGCAAATCAATAAGCTTCTGATAGCTTTCCTGTGTAGTACTGATGCTACATAATGTAAAGTCATCCATGGTGTTGCCTTGCTTTCAATTTTCTGTTCCGCCGCCTTTGCCTGCTTCAGTAAGCGCTCGGATTCTTGGCGCAGTTGAAAACTCTCAGTGATAAGTGCGGCGATTTGCTGTTGGATTTCGTAGGCAATTATTACGGCGACTTAAATGGATTAGTTATTTTTATCCCTCTTATAATTTGCCCGTCATTTAAATCTTCTGATATGATTGTTGAACAATTTGCAAATTCGGCTGCAGCAACGATTAGTCCGTCCCAAAAAGAAATTTGCGCCGAAATGCTTATATCTATTCCTTGCTCTATCAATTCTGGTATCACCTGCACAACTACCATATAACACAAATCGTGTACAATGCCCTTTGCTAAAAATCTATCTATTTTTACCTTCTTGGTGCTTGCATTGTAAAATTCTTGTATAACTTGCGTTGAAATAACAGGGGTTTTATTTGTAATAATGTCGGCTACAAGTGATTTTGCTTTTTTCTGCTTATCCGGATTATTGTTATCAACAGTATACACAAAAATATTGCTATCAATGAAAACCCTATCTGCGCTCATGTATTTCATCCCGCGTCCATTTTTGACCGTCCGAGGAGCCTGTTGATTTATCTATAAGACTGAACAAGTGTTCCGCCCAGTCATTAGAAGCGGTTTTAACCTCACGCTGAATTAATTGCGCAACAAATATATCAAAAGACAAATTCCGTTTTTGGGCACATTGTCTACCAAGAGTGAGTGTTTGTTCGTCCATTACCATTGTCACATTTCGCATAATACCAATCCTCATTAAATAATATAACACAAGCATGGGAATCAGTCAAACAAAAAACACATGCAGTGAAATTCTACAAGCATTCGGATTCTCTTTCAATTTCTTGCTCCACCGCCGCCTTTGCCTGCTCCAGTAAGCGCTCGGATTCCTCCCGCAGCCGGAAACTCTCAGCGATAAGTGCGGCGATTTGTTGCTGAATATCGTAGGCAATAATAGGAATAACCACTTGCTTAATCTCGTCAATTCGCCAATGCAAAATAATAGAGCCGCCTGCATCGCGTTCTGCGAGATGTTTAACAAGAGTGGTGTTTAGTACCAAAGTTAGGTATCCCGGTAATACTTTTTTGGTATCTTTGACCGTCAAATGCAAAAGCGCGCCCGATGTTATTGCCCGCATATCTTCTCGGAGCATATACGCAGTACCGACGCTTCCATCTTTTGAAAATAAAATTGTTCCCTTTTGGGGATAAAGCGTTTTTAGCAACTCTGCATTTTCTTTACAAAATTTCTCCGATAGGAATATATCAGGTGACGAAATGCCGAATTGATTATAATCCGCAACACGCACAAAGGGTATGCCGGTATCCGAATATGCATTTGAACCCGGCTCAATAGATTTTTTAATAGTAACCAAATCACCAAGTAAATCATAGTGCTGTGCTTTAACTTTAGCGATTATATCCTCATATTTCCTCTGGTAATACTCCGCGTCCAGTCTGCCCGTTGCCCCGAACGATTCTTTGAATGACTTTATGTTGCATTTTTCGGAAGAAGGCGCAAAATCCTGCAAGCCGATTTCCTGCAACAGGAGGGATTCGGCTTGACGGTAGAGGGATTGGGAGTGATCAGACAATTCTTTCGATTTTAATATCATTGATTGAATATCGAATTGAAATGATTGGGGCAATATTGGAATAAGAAAATTTCTAATTACTTCATAATCTAAAGCAGGTCGCGTTACTCCAACAATATTTTTATCCGATTGTAGTTTTCCTTGTTTTGAATTTAAAAAAGTAGACAGGAAATATGGATTTATGTTAGAGTTCAGAGTAATTTTAACAGAATGTTGGTTAATATTTGCTCCAACTAATGATAATGGAACAACTGTGCTTTTCCCGTATGATCCAGTTATTGTTAATAATACATCATTTTCTTCTAATCTGCTCCTTTTTATTTCCTCGTCTTGCTTTTGCGAAATATATACCACGTCATCAAGATTGAAATAATTTTGCATAATGTTTTGAACACGCAAAAAAGAGATTTCCTCATTTTCCTGATATTCCGCACCTAAAGGAGTTGCTCCACCACTCATATATTTAATTGCATTGTTTAGTCTTATATAGCCACTTGGAAAAGATTTTAAATTTTGAATATTCAATAAATATTCTTTTTTCAAATATTCACTATCAAATCTAAATGTTTGATTTTCAGATTTCAGTTCATTTAAACTAATTTCTGCTATTTCCAGCCCTTCCAATAAAGCCTTGTATGTAGCTTCATCAAAAGGGCTATTCAAAAAAAACTGAGTTTTTCCTTTTTGGCAAACTCACTGAACGCTTCGGCAATGCCGTCTTTGGTAAGTCCGTCATGGTTAAACAGGTCGTGCTTCACGATTAAGTGCCCGTGTGTGTCGAGTGTAAATGAACCGTCAGCATTCTTGCAGTAAATCTTATCCCCGCTGCTGTCTTTGCTCGGTTCCTGCATCGTGGCAAAAAAGATATTGTAGTCGTCAGATTTTGGACAAAGCGCGCCCGCTTTGGGGTTATCATTCCACTTTTGCACAAACAGCACGCTCGTTTTGGTGCCGGTATGCGGCTTAAACACGTTGCCGTGCAAGCCCACGACAGCGTTCGGCGATAAACTCTCGGATTGCTTTGTCGCTTGAGTTATTGAACCGTCCTTGCGGCAGCACTATCGCCATGCGTCCGCCGGGTTTTAG
>NZ_BBPW01000038.1:0-6739 GCF_001028545.1 Treponema endosymbiont of Eucomonympha sp.
AACCGTCTTCCGTGCCCTCAAGCGCTGGCGGGGAATTGCTACGCGCTATGCAAAGCTCACCGCTTCCTTCATCGCCGCCATTCATGTCAGGTGTTTGTTTCTCTACCTTCCAGTCCACGCTACCTAGCGCTTGCAAAAATAGCCCGCGCGTCCGGGCTTTCCGCCGTAACCCCTGCCATGCTCGACCGGTTGGGATAAAAATACAGTGAACCAGAAAAGCCGCAATGAGCAGTGCATTTTTGTCCGCTGGTGTCATGAAGCTGAGTGCAGGGACAGAAAAAAATGCGAGGCATACTGGCAAAACGAACTGAAAGCCATTGGGATAACGAAGCAAGAGAAAAGCATAAGAAGGAAAAAGGAGAAATAAATGAATTGTGATGTATGCGGTCAAGAGGTTGACGAGAACAAAGGGGTTGATGGCGTGTATTGGGGCAACTGCTACACATGCGGCGATAACCTGTGCGCAGGGTGCGCAGTAAAGCGCGGCGGGTGGAATGATGAGGGCGAGTGCATGGAGTGCGACAGGAAATACGAGGGAGCTAAACAATGCCGTTAAGAAAAGCGCGGGGCGATATGTACCCGTTCATAACCCACACGTGGAACCCTATCAAGGGTAAGTGTCCGCACGGTTGCAGTTACTGTTATGTTGACCGAATAGCGCGGCGTTTCGGCAAGGAGCAGAAAGTGGCGCATCTAGACGAGGCGGAATTGCGCTGCAATCTAGGTAGTGTGGACTTAAAGGTAGAGGAATAAACACCTGACATGAATAGCGGCGATGAAGGAAGCGGTGAGCTTTGCGTAGCGCGTAGCAATTCCCCGCCAGCGCTTGAGGGCACGGAAGACGTTTTCAATGACGTGCCGTGCCCGATACAGTTCATGGTTATACGCTCGTTGCTCTTTCCAGCTTTTAACCGGAGGGATGACGGTTGCTATATCCGCTTCCTTAAGCACATCGAGCAGTTCGTTCGTGTCATACGCTTTGTCCGCAAGAAACGCTTCCGCCTCTAAACCATCCATAAAGAGAGGCGCTTGGCTGCAGTCCGCGACAGTACCGCTTGTCACAATGCCGCTTGCCGGCATCCCGTACTCGTCAACCACAAGGTGCAATTTGCTGTTCAGCCCCCTTTTGTACGACTAATGTCCTGAGTGCCGCCTTGTGCTCCGCATGCGTCCGCGTGTGCCTTGATATACGTCGAATCTATCATACGGATATCCCCGGCAGGCTCGCCTATTGCGGCGTCCGCCAGCGTTTTCCCTTGTCCCGCCAACGGCAAAACCGCTTGTGTATGCTGTTCCAGTTCCCGAATTCTGGCGGCATGTCTCTCCACGGAGCGCCCGTGCGCGTCTGCCACGCTACCGCGTTGATAAACAAACGGTTGTCTTTCGCCACTCCCCCGCGTTTTCCTGCCTGTCCGGGCAGCAGGTCTTTTATCCGTTCCCACGCCTCGTCGCTTATATTGTGCCGATGAATGCCTTCATTTTTTTTCATACTTCCCATTTTACCTCTTTTCCTTATCTTTGGCCCACACTGGCTAGGTAGTGTGGACTGGAATGTAGAGAAACACGCACCTGACATGAATGGCGGCGATGAAGGAAGCGGTGAGCTTCGCGTAGCGCGTGGTGATTCCCCGTCAGTGTTTGAGGGTGCAAAAGGCGATTTCAATAAAAATCTCCTCAGCAAACGACTGAGAATTTCATTCATGCCTTCTATTTTATCTCTTTCTCTATATCTAGTCCACACTACCTAAAAAACAGCAAAGTTAGTTGGTTTTTCCTATAATTTTTGTTCATTTTTTTTGAAACTGACAACCTTCCAATCGATGCACTGTACAGATACGCAACATTTCGCATTCGGCGGTAGCCGAATGTTCGAGTTTCTGAAAAACTCGACATAGGAGGCGAGATTAGATAAAGGCGTGGACGACAGTCAGTGCCATCCAAGACCGTTTTGATTACAGCGCAAAGAATACAAACCGCCAGCGCTTAAGAGCACGGAAGACATTTTCAATAACGTGCCGTGCCCGATACAGTTCATGGTTATACGCTCGTTGCTCTTTCCGGCTTTTAACCGGAGGGATGACTGCTGTTATATCCGCTTCCTTAAGCATATCAAGCAGCTCGTTCGTGTCATACGCCTTGTCTGCGAGGAACGCTTCCGCCTCCAAATCCTCCATAAGGAAAGGCGCTTGATTACAATCCGCGACAGTACCGTTTGTCACAATGCCGCTTGCCGGTATCCCGTACTCGTCAACCGCCAAATGTAATTTGCTGTTCAGCCCCCTTTTGTACGGTTGATATCCTGCCCCCGTGCTTCCCTGCCTGTCCGGGCAACAGATCTTTTATGCGTTCCCGCGCCTCGTCGCTTATATCGTGACGGTGAATGCCTTCATTTTTTTTAGTCCACACTACCTAGGACGGGTTCACACTGTACAAAATATGATAACAAAAGGCATGGGACTGACTGAAGAGCAATATTGGCGGATACTGGAACCGCTGCCGAAGCAGCGGGGGAACGTAGAGATATAGAGAACCTGACGGCGCTCAACACGCTTGTTGATATATGTAAGAACGGGCGCTCATGGGCGGGCGCCATCCGAAAAGTTCGACAAGGGGCACACCATTTATGTGCGGTTCAGCCGCCGGACAAAAGCGGCGTATGAGAGCAGGTCTCCGCCATGCTTCAGCCGGGAAATGCAGTCGAAGCGAAGGTTTTTTCACTGGATTCGACATCGGTCAAAGCGCCCCTACGCTCATTGGGCGTTAAAAAACGATAAGGAAGCCGTGTGGCGGCTGGAACACAAAAATGCACGCAATGAAATATGTATTCTCTTTACTCTCCCTTGCCTGCATGAGCAGGCTTTTCGGCTTGCGCCGAGTCGGTACAGACGAATTTCCCCGACACGCGTGTGCGACGACGCGATTTCCCGATGTCATAGCGATGATTTTCTGCACGGTTGCTGACCGCCTTGCCGGAAGCAAATGCTTTGCGCTCTCGGAACGCTCCGCGCCTACACAACCGGCGGACAGACGCCGGTTGTATAACACGAACGTCTTGGCTATACTTTTGGGCGGAGGGTTTCATGGCGCATTGCGTAGTCCCCGAAGCGGAAGCTCTGCTCGACAAAGAGTTCCCCGTGCTGGATAAGGGTTTTGTCCGTCTGGTCGATTATCTCGGCGGAGACGCGCGAATCGTGCAGGCGGCGCGGGTGTCTTACGGCGAGGGGACGAAGACCGTGCGCGAAGACGGCGCGCTCATAGACCACCTGCTGCGGAACAGCCACACGTCGCCGTTTGAGCAGGTGGTGCTTGCGTTCCACGTGAAGCTGCCGGTTTTCGTCGCCCGCCAGTGGCTCCGGCACCGCACCGCCCGCCTCAACGAGATTTCGGGGCGCTACTCGGTGCTGCGCGGCGAGTTCTACGTCCCCCGCGCGGAAGACGTCGCGTTTCAGAGCGCGGATAATCGGCAAGGCAGGGCGGAAGAAGCTGCGCCGCCCGAATTCGCGGAGAAAGTCCGCGCATCGCTTGAGCGCGGACAGCGCGACGCCTACCGTGTCTACGGCGAGCTTATCCAGAGCGGGCTTTCGCGCGAAATCGCCCGCGTCTGCCTGCCGCTCTCGGTCTACACGGAAATGTACTGGCAAATCGACCTGCACAACCTCTTCCATTTTCTGCGCCTCCGGCTCGACCTCCACGCGCAGAAAGAAATCTGGGAATACGCGGAAGTCCTACTCCGCATAGCGCGGGCGGTGGCTCCGCTTGCGACCGCCTCGTTCGAGAACCACCAGCGCGGCGGAATATCGCTTTCGCGAGACGAAGCGGACGCGCTCCGCGTCATGCTGGGCGGCGGCGACTGCCCGTTTTCCGGCAAGGCGAAAGAACGCTTCCTCGCTAAAATCGAGCGTGGCGTGCAGCTATAAGGCATAAAGCCGGGCTGATCGGCGGCGCATAGTCGGCGGGGCTGCGCCCGCGAAGCCCCCGCGGGACGCAGCGCAAGCCTCGCTGCGTGTGCGGCGAGACTTATTCTGCACGCAACGAAGACCGGAATGCTGTGCAAAACGGCATAAAAAAGCGGACGAATGAGCGGAAAAGAGTATATCCCCGGAAGCGGCGGCGATTTTTTGAGGCGGGCAAAGACGCACGCCGCGCATGCGGCGGCACACGCGGACGGGCAGGGACCCAGCGCGGCGCTCAGCGGATATAACCCGCAATAGAGAGAAGGATACTTATGAAAAACATTGCAATCTTATGGGACATTGAGAACGTTACGCCGACCGCGGGGTCGGGTTATATTCAGTCGATAATCGACACGATTTCCGCGAAGGGCAAAATCTCGTACGCTATGGCGTTCGGCGACTGGAACCGCAGCCATATCAAATACACCGCGGGCGAGCTGGCGGCAAACAGCTTCGAGCTGATTCACGTGCCCGCCTCGCGGAAGGACAGTTCCGATATGTCTATGGTGGCGCACGGCGTCGAGCTGATTTTTCAGTACGCGCATATCGACGCCTACGTGCTTATCACCGGAGACGCGGATTTCCGCCCGCTGCTTCTGTCGCTCCGAAAATACGGCAAGGAGACGCTCATCATCTGCGACGTGAAGAACAACGCGTCGGAAGACCTGCTCAATATGGCGGACGAATACCTCGACTACCGCGAGATTATCGACGACGGCTCCGCCGACGCCGCCGCGGAGGATACGAACGGCACCGAGATTATCTCCAAGCCGCAGGCGTTCCAGCTTCTGGTCGAGACTATCGGCATTATGCTGGGCGAAAAGGAACAGGGCAGGAAGGGCGGACGCGACCCGGCGATAGGCGCGGTGAAAATCAGGATGAAGCTTCTGAACAGCAGCTTCGACGAGCGGAAGCTGGGCTACCGCACGTGGAAAGCGTTTATCCGCGAGGCGGCGCAGAATACGGCGGTGCGCTTTGCGGACGAGGACGAGCGCTCTCTGTGCCTCGACGCTGCCGCCGCGCGCGGCAAGATAACGGTGCCGGAAGTGTTCGCTGTGCTGTGCGCCTGCATTCCCTCCGGAGACTCGTGGACGAACTTTCAGGACGTATCGAGGCTGCTTGCGCGCAAAATCAACTTCCACGAGTTCGGCTATTCGCAGTTCAAAAAGCTGGCGCTCGACGCGGAAAAACGCGGGCTGGTATCGGTGCAGAATAACGGCTCGTCGTGGCTGATTAAGCGTTCGGCTACGCCGAACGACCGAATTCTTTGAAAGAACTCGGCAGAGAGTAAAACCTCTGTCCTGCCCTAGGTAGTGTGGACTGGAAGGTAGAGGAATAAACACCTGACATGAATAGCGGCGATGAAGGAAGCGGTGAGCTTTGCGTAGCGCGTAGTGATTCCGCGCCAGCGCTTGAGGGCATAGAAGACGTTTTCAATGACGTGCCGTGCCCGATACAGCTCATGACTGTACGCTCTCTGCTCTTTTCGGCTTTTAACCGGAGGGATGACTGCTGTTATATCCGCTTCCTTAAGCATATCTAGCAGCTCGTTCGTGTCATACGCCTTGTCTGCGAGGAACGCTTCCGCCTCCAAATCCTCCATAAGGAAAGGCGCTTGATTACAATCCGCGACAGTACCGTTTGTCACAATGCCGCTTGCCGGTATCCCGTACTCGTCAACTGCCAAGTGTAATTTGCTGTTCAGCCCCCTTTTGTGCGGCTAATGTCCTGAGTGCCGCCGTACGCCCCGCATGCGTCCGCGTGTGCCTTGATATATGTCGAATCTATCATAAAGGTATCCCCGTCAGGCTCGCCTATTGCGGCGTCCGCCAGCATTTTCCCTTGTCCCGCCGGCGGGAAAACCGCTTGTGTATGCTGTTCCAGTTACACCTATATTCCCGTCCACACCGCCGGCTCCTAAACACCTCTGCGAAAGGCGTTTATAGAGATTTATGAGTGGCTGATATAGGAGGCAGGTGATATTTTCGTTCTATTACGGTCATCGCGGACGTCATTCGTTACGTTTCTCGCCGTTTTTGCCAAATGTATGAATCCGCCTATTCACATTACGTCATCATTCCTTCAGCAATAGCAAAGAAAACCGAGTATCGTTTTGCGACATTGCTCCATATCATTTGCCTACCAAATAATAAAGGTGTTGGCAGGCAAAAACTCAAAGCCATATCTGTCAAATGACTTGTCCAATAAGGGTATTTCCATTGTGGTTTGACCGCGCGCTGGTAAGCTGCTTGACATTTTTTTCGTGGCTGATTATAGTAATTTTATTATTGGGCGCGTAGCGAAGCTGGCTACGCGCCTTATAAGACGGCTTTTTGTTATCTGTCTATTGTATATGGATTTAACTACCGGAAAACCGGCGTTAAAACACTTCGTAAATGCGGTGGTACCCAAACTGGTACCCGCGAAGGAGTTTTTTATGCGCATATCGGTTTCACGGCACAGCGAGTATTGCGTCTTCCGCAGGCAAAACAGTTCATGCTGGTACGCCAAGTTCTGGGATTATGAAAAATCAGCGTGGGCTTGCCGCCGGTCAACCGGCGTTCCTTTAGGCAACCCGAAGGCAACAGCGGAAAAGGCAGCGCGGCAGTTATTGACGGCGGGAGTGTTGACGGAACGCGATACAAGCGACAGCGGCTTCATTGCCTACCTGCAAGATTTCTGGCGAGCGGACGGGGAGTATTGCCGACAGGCGGCGACCGTAAAAGGCAAGCCTCTTTCGCCGACCTACGTCAAACACAATCAGGGCGATATTCGCCTGCATATCG
>NZ_BBPW01000039.1:0-6585 GCF_001028545.1 Treponema endosymbiont of Eucomonympha sp.
AAAACGTCTTCCGTGCCCTCAAGCGCTGGCGGGGAATTGCTGCGCGCTATGCAAAGCTCACCGCTTCCTTCATCGCCGCCATTCATGTCAGGTGTTTATTCCTCTACCTTCCAGTCCACACTACCTAACCTAACGAGAACCTCCCGCGCGGACGGCTCGGCTGCCGCCGCCGCTTTTGCGCCCCGAAAATATTGACAGGGCGCGGAACATATTGTATACTTCTATGCATATTACACGTATTGGAGGCAAAAGATGAATGCAGCGAAGAGGTTTTTGACCGGCGCAGCCGTAGCGGCGGGAGCGCTGGTTTCATGCCGGCAGGAACTGTCGCCGGACGCGCCGCGCGAGGCGGCAAGCGGCGCGGAACGCGAAGGGCTAGGCAGTGTGGACTTGAAGGTGGATGTAAAGGAAAACACCTGATATGAATAGCAACGATGAAGGAAACGGTAAGCTTTGCATAGCGCGTAGCGATTCCTCGCCAGCGTTTGAGGGTGCCGAAAACGATTTTAATGAAATATTCCATAGTTTGCTGTGGAGTATTTCATTCATATCTCCCTTTTTACCTCTCTCCTCCTCTTTAGTCCACACTACCTAGTCCTGCAGAAGTTCCGGCTCCGCTTTCATTTGGTTCATTGGCGAAGCCGTCACACCCTAAAATGCTGGCGACGACGGTTGCTGCAACGGCGATAATTGCGGCAGCGTTTATGGCTGCCTTTTTGAACTCGGTCATTTTTCTTTCCCTCCGCTAATGCGTTTACTATGCATAACAGTATACAACACGCTCCGCGCCCTGTCAATATTTTTTTGTGACTGTTTTCGCGCCCAAAAGCGGCTTTTGCCTGTGCGCAGTCATAGGGGAAGCGGCAAAACCGCTTCCCCTATGAGACGGGAAAGGGAACGGGCTTTGCCCGTTCCCTTTCTCTCCATTTTGGCAGCCCCAGTCGGCGCGTGCTTATACGCTATGCCTATATGTCAAGTTTCTTCAAGAAACTTGAACGTTCCCCGAAAGGGGAACGCCCCGCTCATACAATTTTCTGAGCCGCCCGCAAGGTCCCGCGAATTACTCGCAAGGTCCCGCGAGCCGCGCAAAAAATTTTGTGAGCGGCGCATAAAATTTTGTGAGTGACGCATAAAATTTTGTGAGTGACGCATAAAATTTTGTGAGCGGCGCAAAAAATTTTGTGAGTGACGCAAAAAACCTTGTGAGCGACGCATAAAATTTTGTGAGCGGCGCAAAAAACTTTGTGAGCGACTCATAAAATCCTATGAGCGGCTCAAAAACGCCGCCAAAGGTCGCGTCCGGTTTTGCCTGTACGCCGTGTATCTCTATATAATACAAAGGTTTTGCCGCCCTATCCCGCCGTTACGCCGTCATAGGGGAAGCGGCAAAACCGCTTTTCCTATGAGACAAGAAAGGGAACGGGCTTTGCCCGCTCCCTTTCTTGTCATTTCGGCAGTCCCGGTCGGCGCGTGCCTTTGCGCCGCGAATGTGCCCGCCCTGTATGCCGCGTGCTACGCGCGGGTATCGTCGAGCACTGTCCGAAGCTCCGGGTCGTGCCGGTAATAGTAGGTTTCAAGCTCTTCGCGCGTCAGCCCGACCAGCTCGTGGCTCATATAATGAATCCAGCAGTCGTCTTCAGGGCGCGCTATGTCGAATTTGCGGCACCAGTAATCGGGCTGAACGGGAAGCTGCTCGCTCTTGTACAAAAAACGCTTGTAATCGTGCACCGCGACTTTTATGTCTTTCCGGGGAATTCCCTTTTCAAGGAACACTTCCGTCAAAAAGTTTATGGTTTTGCCGCTGTCGAAGATATCGTCGATGAGAAGGATTTTGTCGCCCGCCCGAAGGTGCTCCGGCGAATACGTCCAGCCGTCTATCATTATCCGGTCGTGCCGGCGGATATCGGTGTACGAGCGGGCGACGACCGCCGCGTACAGCACCGGACGCCCGCCCTGCTGCGCCAGCTTGAAGTATTCGCTCACCACGTTGGCGACATACGCGCCGCCCCGCAGCGACACATACATGATATCCGGCTCAAAGCCGTCCTGCCGGATTCGGCGCGCCATTTTGAGCGCGTTGTTGCGCACCGCGTCATACGGCAAGAATTCCTTCCGCATACGTTTTACCGCGCCAGTTTTTTGAGCGCCGCTTCGTACACGTCGGCGTAGCGCGCCGCCGCGACGCTCCAGCCGAATTCCTGCTGCATTGCCCGCTTCCGCATGTGCGCGATATGGTCCGGACGGTGGCTCCACGCGTAGACCGCCCAGCACACGGTGTCGAACACGCTTTGCGGCGAAAGGTAGTCGAACATAAAGCCGGTGCCGCCGCCGGTTTTGTCGTCGTAGTTCTGCACCGTGTCCGCAAGTCCGCCCGTGCGGCGCACAATAGGAAGCGTGCCGTACAGCAGGGAATACATTTGGTTCAAGCCGCAGGGTTCGTAGCGAGACGGCATGAGGAAGAAGTCGCTCCCCGCCTCAATCTGGTGGCTCAAGCCGTCGTCATAGCCGAGATACGCGCGGAAGTTCGGCAGCTTCGATTCAAGCTGGCGGATTTCGTCCTGACACCAGCGTTCCCCCGCGCCGAGCACGGCAAACTGCAGCGCGATTTGGCTGCACAGGCGGTACGCGCAGCCGAATGTCGGCGCGAACACCTCCGCCACGCCTTTCTGGTCGGTGAGCCGCGTTACCATGCCGATAAGCGGCACGCTTGCGTCTTCCGGAAGCCCCATTCGCTGCTGTAGCGCCCTTTTGTTCAGCGCTTTTCCGGCGGCGAGCGTCCGCGCCGTGTATGTCCGCGCGAGGCGCTTGTCTTTCGCGGGGTTCCAAATCTCCGTGTCGACGCCGTTCAGAATGCCGTACAGGTCGCCAGAGCGGGAGCGGAGCACACCGTCCATTCGAAAGCCGTGTTCGCCCGACTGGATTTCGGCGGCATACGTCGGGGACACCGTGGTGAGCGCGTCGGCGCTGCACAAGCCCGCCTTCAGAAAGTTGATTCTGTCCCAGTCCTCAAAGCCGGACGCAAAGAAATGCTCCCAGCCCAAGCCGAGCGCGGGGAAATAGTCCTTGCTGTAGTTGCCCTGATAGCCGAGGTTGTGAATCGTGAAGACGCTCGCCGTCCCGCCGAAACCCTGCCGCCGCTCGACAAATTTGAGCAGCACCGGCGCGAGCGCCGCCGACCAGTCGTGCGCGTGAATGACGTCGGGGAACCAGCCGAGCTTGCGGCAAAGCTGGAACGCCCCGTTGCACAGCACCGAAAAGCGCGCGGGGTTGTCGTGAAAATCGCTCTCCGCCGGAGAGCCGTACACGCCGTCGCGCCCGAAACTCTGCTCATGGTCGATAAAGTACACCGGAAGCCCGCCGCTGTTTGCGCGCTCGCTCCCCGGCAATTCGGTCGCGTATACCGCCGTCCACTGCTCGCCGAGGCTGCCGACGGGAACGCCCATAGGCTCCGGGATAAGACGCAGCGCGCTCCGGTCTATCGCGTAATACCGCGGCATGACGATTCTGACGTCGTGTCCCGCGCGGTGCAGGCTGAGCGCGAGCGCGGACACCATATCCGCGAGCCCGCCGGTTTTGGCATACGGCACCGCTTCCGCGGTTATCATTAGAATCTTCATATCGCTCCCCTCAAGTCCTGTTTACCACGATTCCCGCGCTGCTTTAAGCGCGGGAGCCGAGCCCGCAATCGTGCGCTCCGAGACGCAGTACGCCATTCTGAACCAGCCCGCTCCGCCGAAGCTCTTGCCCGGCGCGCACAGCACCAAATGCTTTTTTAAGTGTTCGCAGAACGCCGCGTCGTCCCTGTCGGCTCCCGCCGTATGCTTTCGCTCCGGCACCGCGCAGAACAGATAGAATGCGCCTTCCGGCAGGGCATACGCAATGCCCGCGCTGTCGAGCACGCCAGCCAGCAGGTTCCGCCGCTTTTCGTAGGGCGAATAGTCCGCCTTGCACTCCCACGAAGCGCTTACGACTCGCTGAAAGAACGCCGGCGCGTTCACGAAGCCGAGTATGCGCGTGGCAAAGACACAGGCGGCGGATACGGCGGCGAAGTCGTCCATAGCGGGGTTGAGCGCGATATAGCCGAGCCGCTCGCCGGGGAGGCTCAGGTTTTTGGCGAAAGACGAGACGACGGCGGCGTTCCGGTACAGCGGGAACACCGGCGCGACTCGGCGACCGCCGTACACTATGTCGCGGTACGGCTCATCGCAGATGAGGCAGGGGAAACGCCCCGTCCGCTCGCCGTGGCGGGCAAGCGCCTCCGCGAGGGCGGCGACGTCACGTTCGGCGTAGACCTTGCCGGTGGGGTTATTCGGCGAGTTGAGGAGCACGGCGGCTGTTCTGGGCGAAAGCGCGGCGGCAAGCGCGTCCGAGTCGAGCGAGAAGTCCGCGCGGGACGGCACCGGGCGCAGCACCCCGCCGTGATTCCGCGCGTAGTGGGCATATTCGGGGAAGAACGGGGCGGGGACGAGCACTTCGTCGCCTTCGGACAGCAGCGCCTTGAGCACGCAGTTCAGCGCGCCGGCGGCTCCCGCGCTCATGACGACCCCTTCGGGCAACACCGTTACGCCCTGCTCGCGGGAAACCTTCTCCGCCATTGCCGCGCGCGCAAAGGGGTAGCCCGCATTCGGCATATAGCCGTGCCGCCCGCTTTCCCGCGAGCGCGCGGCGTCTTCTATCGCGCGGACGACGCCCTCCGGCGGCGCAAGGTCGGGGTTGCCGAGGCTGAAGTCGAACACGGCGTCCGCGCCGTGCCGCTTCTTCAGCGCGGCGCCTTCCTCAAACATTCTCCGTATGGCGGACGCGTCGGGGTCGGTCATTCGGGCAAGCAGGGCTGGGGCAACGAGCGGCATAGGGACTCCTTTCGCGTATCATAGTGAAATCCGCGCTTGCCTGTCAACAAATTCGCGGCACAGGGCGTTACTCCGTGCATAGCACGGGGTAACGACAGAGTTTCTTGAGGAAACTCTGCATAGAGGGCGGCGCAGTGATCAGTGGTGTCAGTAAAAGAGGCGGGGGCGGACGTACCAACCGGCAGGCGAGACACCTGCGCGTTCGGGCATGAGGCACCTGCTAGGGCGGGCGCGAGACACCTGCACGGGCGTGCATGAGGCGCCTGCTAGGGCGGGCACGAGGCACCCGCAAGGGCGGGCATGAGGCACCTGCTAGGGCGGGCACGAGACACCTGCTAGGGCGGGCGCGAGACACCTGCTAGGGCGGGCATAAAAAAGAGCGGGGGTTCGCCCCGCTCTTTCGCGTCCTGCCTCTGTGCCGAGTTTCCCGCGCTCCGCTTGCCTGTCAATAAATTCGCGGCACAGGGCGTTACCCGTGTGGGTAACGGTCGAGTTTCTTGAGGAAACTCGGCAGATAGGTAAACTCGCTTGGCATAGAGGCTTTGCCTATGGGTGAAAGCGCATAGGCAAAGCGGATGAATTGCAGAAAAGTAAAACAAAGCGGCTCTCGTAAGGGCTTAAGAGAGTCCCTGTTTTAGAGTAGAACAGAGCCTCTGTTTAGGGCGGGCATGAGACACCTGCAAAAACAGACGCTCGGATGGGCATAAAAAAAGAGCGGGCGTGTGCCCCGCTCTTGTGCGTCTATGTCGTTCGGCATACGCCTCTATGCTTCACCTATCGAACGTTACCCGTGCGTTGGCACGGGCAACGCCGAACGCTCAATTAGCGAAAGCAAACCACGCTATGTCGCTCGCGTCTATAAAAAGCCAGCAGTCATGCTCCCTTTCGTCGAAACTCGCTAGAACGGTCATCTTCGCATTCCGGCAAGCCGTTTCGCTGCGATGCAGGTCACTCCTATTCAAGAATCGCAGGCAGATTGCCGGCGCGTCCCTGCCTTCCTGCGTGTCGGAAGCATTTCGCAAAAAGACAGGCACGCCGCTGCCGGTCACCGCGTACAATAGCTCAAAATCAAAGCTTTCGTGCGGACGCGCAAAAAACAACTGAGACGCCCCGCCGATTTTTGTCGTTTTCCCGTACCTCGCGAGGTATGCGGCGCCGCGGTTTTTACCGTAAACCTCTTTCCCAACGCCATTCAGCAGTTTCGTGTCGAAGCGCGCCCAGCAATACACGAACGGGTTAGCGGTGCTGTACACCTCCGGCTCAACTCCCGCCCAGCGCAGCCATTCCGCCACCCTTCCAATGTCGCTCTGAAAGTATTGGTAAATCGTCGTCTTTCCGCTCGTATCAAAATCATACGCGCTGCAGTCGCGCACGTGTACGTGTTTGCCGTTTTTAAAAAAGAACGTATAAGTCCCGCTGCCGAACGAATCCCCTAGGCAGTGTGGACTAAAGAAAGGAAAAGAGGTAAAATAGGAGCATGAAAGGAAATAAAGGTATTCACCGGCACGATATAAGCGACGAGGCGTGGGAACGGATAAAAGAACTGCTGCCCGGACAGGCAGGGAAGCACGGGGGAGTGGCGAAAGACAACCGCTTGTTTATTAACGAGGTAGCGTGGCAGACGCGCACGGGCGCTCCGTGGAGGGATATACCGCCAGAATTCGGAAATTGGAACAGCATACACAAGCGGTTTTGCCGCTGGCGGGACAAGGGAATATGGAGAATGCTGGCGGAC
>NZ_BBPW01000040.1:0-9521 GCF_001028545.1 Treponema endosymbiont of Eucomonympha sp.
ATACGGATAAGTGGCTACTGCGGCTACCGAGCGATATGTCGGCGGTTTCGGCACAGTTGCCTGCCGTGAAAGCCAACCGAGGGGCGAAAGCCTATTACGGGTAAGCACCTATCGAGTTTATCAAGAAAGCTTACCGAAGGGCGGCGGGCAGCGTCCAGTTGCCTGCCGAGCGATATGCGGACAGGTAGTACGGATATGCACCTACCGAGTTTATCAAGAAGGTTTCGTTGAAGTTTCCACCCAGTTGCCTACCGAGCGAACTTACCGAAGGGCGCAACCCCCTATGCCGAGTTCCTTGAAGGAACTCGGACGTTCGGCTTACGCCGAACGCTTCATGCCCACCAAAACGACTGGTTGTCTGCTGAGGTTTGCGGGGAACGCGCCTGCTTGGCGAAGGGCGAAAGCCTATAGCCGTAATACGGGTAAGCACCTACCGAGTTTATCAAGAAGGTTTCGTTGAAGTTTCCACCCAGTTGCCTACCGAGCGAACTTACCGAAGGACGGAAACCCCTACGGAGTAACGCGCGGGACAGAGACGGCTACTAGGCAGTGTGGACTGGAAGGCAGAGAAACAAACACCTGACATGAATGGCGGCAATAAAGAAAGCGGCAAGCTTTGCGCAGCGATTCCCCGCCAGTGCTTGAGGGCGCGGAAGACGTTTTCAATGATGTGCCGTGCCCGATACAGTTCATGGCTGTACGCTCTCTGCTCTTTCCGGCTTTTAACCGAAGGATAACTGCTGCAATATCCGCTTCCTTAAGCATGTCGAGCAGTTCGTTCGTGTCATACGCCTTGTCCGCAAAGAATGCTTCCGCCTTCAAACCATCCATAAGGAAAGGAGCTTGACGGCAGTGCCGCTTACCGGTATCCCATACTCGTCAACTGCCAAATATAATTTGCTGTTTAGCCCTCTTTTGTGTGACTAATGCCCTAACTGCGGACGCACGCCCCGCATGTGCCTTGATATATGTCGAATCTATCATACGGATATCCCCGGCAGGCTCGCCTATTGCGGCGTCCGCCAGCGTTTTCCATATTCCCTTGTCCCGCCGGCGGCAAAACCGCTTATGCATGCTGCTCCGGTTCCCGAATTCGGGCGGTATATCCCTCCACGGAGCGCCCGTGCGCGTCTGCCACGCTGCCATGTTGATAAACAAACGGCTGTTTTTGCCACTTCCTCGTGTTTCCCTGCCTGCCCGGGTAACAGGTCTTTTATCCGTTCCCGCGCCTCGTCGCTTATATCGTGCTGGTGAATGCCTTCATTTCTTTTCATGCTCCTATTTTACCTCTTTCCCCTTATCCAGTCCACACTGCCTAGGCAACGCCGTATACAAAGACTTCCAGTTCCAATTCGGATATGAACGTCCTTGATTTCGCGGATTTCGGCGAGCGAGGCTTCGCGCCCCAGCACGATGCGGGAAAAACCGAGTCTGCGGTACAGCTTTGCCGCCTCGCGGTTTATGCAGTTCGCCTGCGTGCTCAGGTGCAGCGGCGTGTGCGAGAAGCGTTCGCCGAGCAGGTCGAGCAAGCCCAAGTCCTGTATGATGAATGCGTCGAGCGGATACTGCCCGAACAGGGCGATATGTTCCCGGAGCCGCGCCAAATCGCGGTGGTGAAAGCTTATGTTGAGCGCGCAGTAGAGCTTTCTGCCGGGAAACGCTGCTTTAACGCGCCGCGTTTGAAACACGGCAGGTTTCAAAGACTGAAATGCGCACTTCACGACCTCTGAAGTGCCCACTTCAGGACTCCTGACACGCGCACTTCAGGACTCCTGAAATGCGCACTTCACAACCTCTGACGTGCGCGCTTCACAAAGCCCGGCGCGGGCGGTACCTTGACCGGCGGCGAAAGCGGCGCATAATGGCGCAATATTTTGGGGCAGGAGGCTATGATATGAAAGCGGCACAGAGAATCATCGCGGCGGCGCTGGCATTCGCGGCGGCATTGTCGGCAAGCGCGGCGGGGAACGCCAAGACCGGCAAGGTGAAGCCGAAGGAAATCATCGTCGGGGCAGGGTCGGACTTCCGCCCGGAGTGGTATTTTGACGAAAACAACAAGCTGACCGGCTTCGAGAAGGCGGTGCTGGACGAAATCGACGCGCGGCACCCGGAGTTCACGTTCAGGTATCGAGTGCTGGATTTTCCCAATATCCTCCTGTCGCTGGAGGCGGGCAAAGTCGACGTCGCGGCGTTCCAGTTTGAATACAACCCCGAGCGCGCGCAAAAGTACCTGTACAGCGCGGTCGGCTATACCACATATCCCCTTCATTTGGGCGTGCGCGAGGACGACTTCAGCATAAACTCGTTCGCCGACCTGAAGGGCAAAACGGTCGTACTGACAAGCACGGCGTCAAATGACTATTACGTGACGAACAAGTGGAACGAGGAGCACGGGCGCCCGTTCAAAATCATCTTCGAGTCGACCTTCGCCCTTATGTGCGAAGCTATCGCGTCGGGCAGGGCGGACGCGACGGTGATAATGATTCGCGAGCTTGAAGGCTTCAACAGAGAATACGATGCGCACCTCCGCGCTGTGCAGCCGGCAGTGTACAACTCGGACACGTACTACCTGTTCAACAAGCGGACGGGCGCGGAACTGCGGGACACCCTCGACGCGGCTCTGAAAGAGCTGAAGGACGACGGCACGATAAAGAGACTTTCCCTTGAGTGGCTGGGCGGCGACTTTACCGCCAAGTGAAGGTCGTTCGGCGGTAGCCGAACGACCGAGTTCTTTCAAAGAACTCGGCATAAAGGCAAAGACGCGCCGCGCTCATGCGCCCGTATCAGAGACGGCGTTAAGGGCTTAACAGAGGCGGCGATACGGGCGGACGAGAGACCGACACTGCTCTAGTGTGAGGTACACACTAGGAATAGAAGTCGACCCCTGCAAGCAGCAGTGTCGGTCGGCGTCATAGAGCCGCAATACGGATAAGCGGCTACTGTGTTTATCAAGAAAGCTTGCCGAGGGGCGAAAGCCAATATGCCGTAGTACGGGTAAAAACCTACCGTGTCTGCCAAGCGATATGCCAGCGGGTTCGGCACAGTTGTCTGCCGTGAAAGCCAACCGAGGGGCGAAAGCTTCTATGCCCTTCACCCGCCCGCCCTATATGCCGAGTTTCCTCAAGAAACTCGGACGTTCGGCGTAAGCCGAACGCTTCATGCGCACCAACCGGCTTTATCGCATTTGTCTTCTATAGTATATGCGCTATACGAGCCTACCAAGAGGCGGGCGGAAGCCATAGGGCGGATAAGCACCTGCCGAGTTTATCAAGAAGGTTTTGTTGAAGTTTCCACCCAGTGCCTGCCGAGCGGACTTTGCGGCGTTTTCCGCATAGTTGCCTATCGAGCGATATGCTGAAGGGGCGCGGCTATGAGCCGTAGTACGGATAAGCGGCTACTGTGTTTATCAAGAAAGCTTGCCGAGGGGCGACGGGCAGCGTCCAGTTGCCTGCCGAGCGATATGCTGAAGGGGCGCGGCTATGAGCCGTAGTACGGATATGCACCTACCGTGTTTATCAAGAAGGCTTCGTTGAAGCTTCCACCCAGTTGCCTGCCGAGCGGGCTTTGCGGCGTTTTCTGTATAGTTGCCTTTCGAGCGATAGGCTGAAAGGGCGCGGCTATAAGCCGTAGTACGGATAAGCGGCTACTGCGGCTACCGAGCGATATGTCGGTAGGTTCGGCACAGTTGCCTGCCGTGAAAGCCAACCGAGGGGCGGAAGCCATAGGGCGAATAAGCACCTACCGAGTTTATCAAGAAGATTTCGTTGAAGTTTCCGCCCAGTTGCCTGCCGAGCGGACTTGCCGAAAGGCGCAAGCCCCTATGCCGAGTTCCTTCAAAGAAACTGCCGCAACGCCCGTAGGCGTTGCTACCGAGTTTGCGGAGCAAACTCGCGGCGTAAGGTAAAGCCGCGCCGCGCTCATACGCCCATATCAAAGACGGCGATAAGGGCTTAACAGAGGTAACAACGATACAGGCGTATCAGAGGCTGGCGGCGTGCAGTCAAGGTTTGCGGGGAACGCGCCTGCCCTGACGAGGGGCGAAAGCCAATATGCCGTAATACGGGTAAGCACCTACCGAGTTTATCAAAAGGTTTCGTTGAAGTTTCCACCCACTTGCCTGCCGAGCGGTCTTACCGAAGGGCGCAAACCCCTATGCCGAGTTCCTTGAAGGAACTCGCGCGTTACCCCGTAGGGGTAACGCGCGGGACAGAGACGCTCGATAGGGTAAACAGAGGGCTGTCTAGGTAGCGTGGGCTGGAAAGCAGAAGAACAAATACCTGACATGAATGGCGGCGATGAAGGAAACGGCGAGCTTTGCGTCCCATCACTATGCGGAAAAAGCCGAATCTGTCGGTGCACTTCGCCTGCGTGCTCGTGTGCGGGAAGTACTCGCCGAGCAGATCGAGCAAGCCCAAGTCCTGTATGATGAACACGTCGAGCGAATACTGCCCGAACAGGGCGATATGTTCCCGGAGCCGCACCAAATCGCGGTGGTGAAAGCTGATATTGAGCGCACAGTAGAGCTTCCTGCCGGGAAATGTCGCTTTGACGCGGAGCGAGAAGTCGCCGATTCCAATTATATGCGGCGTCTGCACCGTAGCTATAGACATACCGAAGTTTTTCGGGGAACCGGCGAGAGACAAGCAGTTCATCCGTCAAACCGACACTGTCTGCGTTTCGGTTTTCTGAGCCTCGTTTCTGTAGCGTTCGGCGGTACGGCACTTTTGGAGCGCTCGGTCAAGGTTATTGGCAAAAAGCATTAAATCCTTGCAGGAATACGCATGCGTTTTTTCGGAAATGACGCCTGTTTCAAACAGGTGCAGGTGAAAATTGCGGAGGGAAACCCGCTCCCGGACGTTTTCGCTTGAATACTCAATGCCGCGATCGTTCAACACGGTGATGCGTTTTTCAACGAGCCGTGCGGCAAGCTGAATATCGCGCGTAACGGCAATATCGTTTTCCGTGACGTGTGCAACGATATACTCGTCCGCACTACCTTCGTGTTTGCCAGTAACAATCATCGTGAATAGGTTGTTTGGAGGAATCGGAATGAGGCGGTTTGCGACAAACTTAAGCGGGATATACAGCCGATTCGCAAACCGTTCAACCATCTGACGGACCGGTATCGGGCAAGAATCTGCGTCAATCCAAATTGTCAAGCAACGCCCGGTCAATCTTTTCTATCATCCTGAGCGTCAAACGCTCGGATTCAATTAAATCTTCGGTGAGAGGGATCTGTTTTGCGATTTGCGCCAGCTTCTTTTCTTTATACAATTCATCGCATAGCATAATGCCCGATAGAATGGCGACCTGCAATGAATCAGTTATCGCTACTCCGGAACTGCTTTCAACGAGGTGTACCATTTTTTTATAGTTATCGAGCAAAAACTCCAAATGCTGACTATCTTCCCTCGCTTCGACAGAGAAAAGGGCGCCAAGGACATCAATTCGCAAAACACCCATGTTCAGAATATATCAAACTGAGTTTCTGGAATGGGCTGACGCGCTATGCTTTCCGTGTTTGACGGCGTATCCGAATATTCTTGCATATGCTCTGTCGTCGCAAATAATTCAGCGGAATGTTCCGCCGACTGATATTCCTGCGGTGTATTTACCGACAATTCGCCCGTAGATTCTGCCAGAATTTCTGAACCTCCCAGTGACTGAATAGCGCCGAATCCTTGCGTTAAATCCGTTTCAGCACACCCAATCGTTTCAAGTCGCTCAAGCGCATGAAGCAGACTTTGCTCAATTTGCGTTTGGTTGTCTTGGTATTCTGCGATTTTACGGTGCAATACTTCTTTTTCGGCATTGAGGCACTCGCAGTCCGTTTGAAGTTTTTTGTTTTCTTCCACAAGAGCACTGATTTTGGTTACCGCTAATTCAACTTTCTGGTCAAGAAGCTGAATCTGATTCAACGTAATCATATTATACCTCCGTATATGTATTTTTTTGCGACGTCAACAACTGCTTTAAACGCTGTAGCGTCCTCTATCGCCATATTTGATAACGCCTTTCGGTTTATTGCTATGCCAGCTTTTGTAAGCCCCTCGACAAATCGCGAATAGGTCAATCCTTTCGCCCGTACCGCTGCGTTAATGCGTATAATCCATAATGAACGCATATCCCCTTTTCGATCGCGCCTACTCACATATGCATGAACCAATGCGTGGGTTACCGCCTCTTTTGCTGCCTTATAGTTTGTTCCACGCCGTCCGGTAAACCCTTTTGCCAGTTTTAAAATCTTGATGCGGCGGTTTTTTCGTTTTGTGCCGTCAATCGCTCTTGGCATTCATTTCTCCTTAAAAAATCCTCTTATCCGTATGGCAACATCTGCTTTTGGATTTTCGCGGTATCTGCCTTGCTCAAAATTCCTGTGCCGCGAAGATGTCTTTTCCGTTTCGTAGTTTTTTTCGTTAGGATGTGACGAAGGTTCATTTTTTTGTACTTCACTTTTCCGCTACCAGTTAAACTAAATCGCTTTGCGGCAGAGCGTTTTGTCTTCATCTTAGGCATTTTGTACCCCTGCTTGTTTTTTCGACTTCGGACTCAGCATCATAGACATAAACTTACCTTCCATTACTGGCTGTTTTTCAACAACATATTCGCCTTCAATGCGTGTCAGAACTTTCTTAAGAATGTCTAGCCCTAATTCGGTGTGCGCAAGCTCGCGTCCGCGAAATCGAATCGTAACTTTTACCTTGTTACCTTCATCCAAAAATTCTTTCGTGTGTTTCGCCTTGAAATCAATATCGCCCGCGCTAATTTTCGGCTGCATCCTGATTTCTTTTAATTTCGACTGCTTTTGTTTCTTTTTGGACTCCCGCTGTTTTTTTTCTAAATCAAAACAATACTTGCCGTAATCAAGTATCTTGCATACCGGAGGCTTTGCTTGCGGCGCCACTTCCACCAAGTCAAGCTGTCGCTCGCGGGCTATGTTGAACGCCTCCTGAGTGGATAAGATTCCCCCCGCGTTGCCTTCATCGTCAATTAACCGGACTTCCCGCACGCGAATCTGTCCGTTGATTCGCAAATCTCTGTTATCCGCCAACGATACTCCTTAAATTATCGCCTTCAAAAAGGCATTGTACTAAGTATATACTTTATCAAAAATAACCGCGATATGTCTAGTAGGCAAATTGTATTGTCAAGACAAATATTTTCGTTTTTCCAAATGAATAAAACAGGCGTGATATAGCAAATAAACTTTTTGAATGCGGAGAACAGCGAAAGCGAGTCCCGCTTATAAAAAGAACCTTCCCGACGGGCTCGCAAGTGAAAAGCTCCGGTTAACCCTTCCGGTAGCTTCGTGCTCGGCAGACGGGCACCCTAAAGCAGCTAGGAGGCGTGAACTAAAAAAGGTAAAAGAGGAGCATGAAAAGAAAAGAAGGCGTCCACCATCACGATATAAACGAAGAGGCGTAGGAATAGCGAAAAGCAACCGTTCATTTCACTAACGCGATAGCGCGGCAGGTGCGCACAAGTACGCCGTGGAGAGATATGCCGCCAAAATTCGGGAACCGGAGCAGCATGCACAAGCGGTTTGCCGCCGACGGGACAGCGGACGCCGCAATAGGCGAGCCTGCCGGGATATTCGTATCGATAAGTTCGACCTGTATCAAAGCACACGCGGGGCGCATGGCGGCAGGTGAGGACATTAGCCACGCAAAAGGAGGCTGAACAGCAAATTACACTTGGTAGTTGACGAATACGGGATACCGACAAGTGACACACTATTTATGTGCGGTTCAGCCGCTGGGCAAAAGTGGCGTATGGGAGCAGGTTTCCGCCAAGCTCCGGCTGGAAAACATAGCCGAAGCAGCTGGAGCACAAAGATACACGCAATATCGGTAGGCGACGCGGCGTTTATGAAGTTCAACCTGTCATGCGGGGCATATAACAGAGTATGCGGGACTCGCAAATACTTGTAGAGCGCTCGCGGGAGTTTATGCTGGAGTGTGCACGCACAGCCGGAACTGTCCCTCTAACGCATAAGTGAGAGAGTCTCTGCACTGTAGCACAGGGAGTCCCTGCATTATGGTGCAGAGGGATTCTGCCAGACGGGTGCGGGACGCGCCGCTCCTGGGTATCGGCAGCGCCTTGCGTCAACGAGCCTGCCGTCTGTTCGCTTCATCCTTTGCAGGGCGCCTGTTGGCAAAAGCGGCGGCGGTATGATATAAATACCCCACACTCGACAGGAGGTCTATATGAAAAAGAGCATTGTGGTCATAACCGGCAGCGCGCGGAAGGGCGGCAACAGCGAGTTGCTAGTCAACGCGTTTACCGAGGGTGCGCGAGAGGCAGGGCACGAAGTTACGGTGTTTGAATCCGCGCGCAAAACGATAGCGGGCTGCACCGGCTGCAATACGTGCTTCAGTACGGGGCGCGCGTGCTCGGCGAAGGACGACTTCGACGAAATCGTCCCCGCGCTGGAAAACGCGGACGTCCTCGCACTGTGCACGCCGCTCTATTGGTTCTCGTTCCCCGCGCAGGTAAAAGCCGTCATAGACAAGTTGTATTCGTTCTATGTCGGCAAGCGGCCGCTGAAGATAGTCGAAACCGCGCTGCTCGTATGCGCCGGAACAGACGATATGGCGGACTTTGACGGACTGCTGAAGACGTATAACCTGATAGTGAAGTATCAGGGGTGGAAAGACCGGGGGATAGTGATAGTGCCCGGCGTGAATGAGCGCGGCGACATACAGCGCACCGACGGGCTTGAAAGAGCAAAAACGCTGGGGCGCAGCCTGTAGGCATACGGCAATGCGCGGGGTGCGGTACGGACACAGGGCATAAAAAGAGCAGGGCGGAAGCCCTGCTCTTTTTGTCTCGATGCCATTATAGGGAAAGTGGTTTGCCAGGAGACTGCCCGCGGGTGGAAAGCAGATTCCAAAACTCCGGCGAGAATAGACTTTGCAATACCGCGCTATAACACCGCGGGCGTGGCGTTGCCTCACGCCCGCAGGCAAGACGCTTTGCGGATAGCCGCCGCCGCTTCTCGCCCGCACAGTAACTCTACCAGCAACAAAGCAAACGTTTCCGCTGCGCCGGGCGCTTCGCTGGTTACGAGATTCCCGTCCTGCCAGCAGGCGGCTTCTTTTTTGACGCTGTGCGCTGTGCGTTTTTCCCAGTCCACCCCCGCCCATTTGGGGAACTCACGTTCCATTCCGGGATAGCAGGTATACGTCTTTCCAGCGAGCAGTCCGAGTTTGGCAAACACGACTACCGGTGCCGCACAGATTGCCGCCGTAATGCCGCCTGCGTCCCGCGTTTTTTCTATAATGCTGACCGCTTCGGGACAAGCGGCGATATTCGCGGCTCCGGGCATTCCGCCGGGCACAACCACTGCGTCAAACGCGCCCGTTTCTTTGAGCGCTCTGGTGGCAGTAGTGTCGGCGCACAGCTTTATGCCGTGCGAACCGATAAGCGCAAGGCTGTCCGAACACGACGCGCTTATCACGTCGGCACCGGCGCGGCGCAGATAATCCACCAGCGTAACCGCTTCGATTTCCTCGCACCCT
>NZ_BBPW01000041.1:0-6318 GCF_001028545.1 Treponema endosymbiont of Eucomonympha sp.
CCGCGCCCCGCCCGCCCCCGTAGGACGCTTGGTGTAGCCTGATGGTGTGCGCGCCAGCACTCGCGCTCCCCGCTGTGTCGCGTTGCCGTGGGGGCACCGTTCGCAAACAACCACCATACACCTTGTGGTGCGCCCGTGCCCAATTGCCGTATTACGGTTTTATATCGCCCCCCCCCCCCCCCCCCCCCCCCGGCAAGCCTTCACGGAAGCGGCGCTAAGTGTCAGCCTCTCTGCCGAGTTCTTTCAAAGAACTCGGTCGTTACCCGCAGGGTAACGCGGCACTCCCAACACGGGCAGGTCGTTACAGGGAACGCGGCAAGCCCGCTCGGTAGCCCTACTGGTGGAAACTTCAACGAAGCCTTCACGGTAGCCCCGCTAGCCGCTTGCCTCTCTGTCAAGTTTCCTCAAGAAACTTAAACATTACCCGCAGGGTAACACGGCTCCCCCGCATGGGGTGTTGGCACTCCCGACACGGGCAGCGCCCGTCGCCCTCCGGCAAGCCTTCTTGATAAACTCGGCAGGTGCTTATCCGCCCTATGGCTCCCGCCCGCCTCTTGGTAGGCACCAAGTGAACCGCTGTGACGGTGTTCGGCTTTACCGTATATGCGGCAGTTTCCTCAAGGAACTCGGCATAGGGGTTTGCGCCCTTCGGTAAGTCCGCTCGGCAGGCAACTGGGCGGCAACCGCTCGCCTCTCGGCAAGCCTTCTTGATAAACACGGTAGGTGCATATCCGTACTACGGGCTTTATGTCGCCCTGTTCGCATATCGCTCGGCAGGCACGGTAGGTTCTTACCCGTACTACGGCATATAGGCTTTCGCCTCTTGGTTGGATAGCTCGGCAGGCAACTGGACGCTGCCCGTCGCCTCTCGGCAAGCCTTCTTGATAAACACAGTAGGTGCATATCCGTACTACGGGCTTTATGTCGCCCTGCCCGCATATCGCTCGGCAGGCACGGTAGCCGCTTACCCGTACTACGGTATATGGGTTCTTCGCCCTTCGGCAAGCCCGCTCGGTAGACGCGGTAAATGCTTACCCGTATTACGGATTAACGCCGCTTCTATTAAGCCCTTAACGCCGCCTCTCGTTAGGGCTTACGAGCGTCTCTGTCCCACGCATTACCCCGTAGGGGTAACGTCCGAGTTCTTTCAAGGAACTCGGCATAGGGGTTTGCGCCCTTCGGTAAGTCCGCTCGGTAGGCAATTATGCGGAAACCGCCGCAAAGCCCGCTCGGCAGGTAACTGGGTGGAAACTTCAACGGAACCTTCTTGATAAACTCTGCAAGTGCTTACCCGCCCTACGGTTTTCGCCCTCCGGTAAGCCCGCTCGGTAGCCCCACTGGTAGAAACTTCAACGAAGCCTTCACGATAGCCCCGGTAGCCGCTGCCTCTGTGCTGTTCAGTAAGCCGACACCTTACTGTCCAGTAAGCCGGCACCTTACAGGGCGGTAAGCCGATAACGTACTGTCCAAAACAGAGGCTCTCGTCCGCCCACACGAGAGCCTGTCGTAAGCCCTATCGGGAGGCTCGCGTCCGCCCTGTCGAACCCCGCGTGAATTCGCGCCTATGCGCTTGCCCATATCCCGCCTATATGCCGAGTTCTTTCAAAGAACTCGGACGTTCCCTACGGGGAACGCCTCCGCGCTGCCCTCGCTTGCCACGCGGTCGACCCCTATGACCATATCCGGCGGCTCGATTTCAAGCACGCGCACCCCCGACGACGCGCGCCCCTGCCTGCTTATGGAATCCGCCGCGACGCGGAGCGCCTTGCCCTGATTCGTTATGCAGACGATTTCGTCCGCGTCCGCCAGCACTATGGCGCCTATGATTTCGCCGGTTCTGCTGTTCACGTTGTACAGGCGCTGCCCGCCCGTGCCGCGCCCGTGCGTCGCAAACTCGCCGAAGTCGACCCGCTTGCCGTAGCCGTGCGCGCACACCGCGAGCATTCGGCTGCCGGTTTCCACGCGGAGCGCGGCGGCGAGCCCGTCGTTCTTGCCGAGCCGGATTCCCCTGACACCGCGAGACGCCCGCCCCATAGCGCGCACGTCGGACTCGGCTATGCGGAGCGCCTGCCCCCGCCGCGTAATCAGCACCACGTCGTCCGCGCCGCCGCTCAGGATTGCGGCGACGAGCCGGTCCCCGTCGTCAAGGTTAATCGCTATGATTCCTTTCGCTTTTGCGTTGCGGAAGCCGCTCGTCGCCACCTTCTTCACCACGCCCGCCGCCGTCGCCATAAACAGGTACCGGTCGTCAGAAAACTCCTTCAGCGCCACGACCGCCGTGATTTCCTCGTTCGCCGACACCATGAGCAAGCCCTTTATGTGCGCCCCGCGCGAGTTGCGCCCCGTTTCGGGCAGCTCGTGCACCTTCAGCCAGTACGCCTTCCCCGCGCTCGTTATGAACAGTATGTGGTCGTGCGTGGAGGCGACGAAAATCTGCTTGATAAAGTCGTCCTCGACGAGCTTCGCGCTGTTCGACCCCTTGCCGCCGCGTCCCTGGCTCTTGTACGCCGTTATCGGCACGCGCCGGATATAGCCCACGCCGGATATGAGGATAGCCATTTCCTCCTCGCGGATAAGGTCTTCGGTGTTGATTTCTTCTATCTCGTCGTTCACGATTTTGGTGCGCCGCTCGTCGCCGAAACGCTCCGCCATGTCGTTCGTCTCGTCCCGCACTATGGCGAGGATTTTCTCCGGTCGCGCGAGCAGATCCCGCAGCCGCTCAATGAGCGCGTGCAGTTCCTGCAGTTCCTGCCGGAGGCTCTCGATTTCGAGGCTGGTGAGCCGCTTGAGCTGCATGTCGACTATCGCCTGTCCCTGTGCGTCGTCAAAGCCGAAGCGCTGCATGAGCGCCGCCTTCGCCGCGTCCGCGTTGCGGCTGCCGCGGATAATGCGGATCACCTCGTCGATATTGCTGATAGCGACGATGAGCGCCTCAAGGATATGCGCCCGCTCTTCCGCCTTCCGCAGGTCAAACTTGGCGCGGCGCGTTATAACGACGCGGCGGTGTTTGACGAAGTGCTCGATAAGCCCCTTCAGCGTGAGCACTTCGGGGCGCCCGTCGACGAGCGCGAGGTTTATGATCCCGTATGCCGACTGCAGCGCCGTGTGCGAGAAAAGCTGGTTCAGCACCACCTTGGCGATAGCGCCGTGCTTCAGTTCTATAACTATGCGCAGCCCCGCGCGGTCGGAGCTCTCGTCGTTTATCGAGAATATGCCGTCTATGACCTTGTCCCGCGCCAGCTCGCCTATCCGCGAGACGAGCGCCGTGGTGTTCACCTGATAGGGCACCTCGGTAAAGACGAGCGTCTCGCGCCCCTTCTTGTCCTCCTCTATGACGAACTGCCCGCGCACCACGAGCCGCCCGCGCCCCGTCAGGTACGCCTGCCGTATTCCCGTTCTGCCGTAGATGATTCCGCCCGTCGGGAAGTCCGGTCCGGCAACGATCCCGCACAGGGTTTCGGGCGACACCGCGGGGTCGTCGATATAGGCGGAAACGGCGGCGGCGATTTCGCGGACGTTGTGCGGCGGCATGTTCGTCGCCATTCCGACGGCGATTCCCGTCGAGCCGTTCGCCAGCAGGAACGGGAACTTGCCCGGCAGCACCGTCGGCTCCAGAGTCGACTCGTCGAAGTTTGGCTTGAAGTCGACGGTGTCCTTCTTTATGTCGTCCACCATAGGTTCTGCGAGCCGCGCCAGTTTCGCCTCGGTGTAGCGGTACGCCGCCGGCGGGTCGCCGCCGATTGTGCCGAAGTTGCCCTGCGAATGAATCACGGGATAGCGGAGCGAGAAGTCCTGCGCGAGGCGCACGAGCGCGTCGTATACCGAGGCGTCGCCGTGCGGGTGATAGCTGCCGAGCACGTCGCCGACAATCTTGGCGCACTTCCGCGTCGCGCCCGAATAGCGCAGCCCGCGCTCTTCCATAGAGTACAGAATGCGCCGGTGCACGGGCTTCAGCCCGTCGCGCACGTCGGGCAAGGCGCGGCTCACGATGACCGACATGGAATAGTCTATGTACGCTTCTTTTACTTCTTTCTCGATAGGGGTGGGGATGACCGTCCCGCCTTCGGGCGTCCTGATTTCCTGCCGCCTTTCGTCCGGCAGACCGCTTCCGCTTTCCGTATCAGCCATGATAGTTCCTTGTATTATATGCGCCCGCGTGCGCGGCAAGAGGCATTGTATACCGTGCGCGCGGCGCTATCAAGCGTTACGCGCGCGGAGCGCGGGCAAGGTTCGAGTTTCTTGAAGGAACTCGGCATAGAGGCTTTCGCCTGAATGCTGGCAACGTATAGGGTGGCGCGGAGACAACGTATAAAGCGGGAAGCCGACCCCTGCGAGCGGGCGAGCAGCAGAGAGGCAAGCGCCGACCGGGGCTGCCGGAATGGAGAGAAAAGGAGCGGGCAAAGCCCGTTCCTTTTCTTGTCTCATAGGGAAAGCGGCAAAGCCGCTTTCCCTATGACGGCATACAGTCCCGGAGTAACGGAAAAACCTTTGTATTATATAGAAATACACGGCGTAACGGCAAGACCGGACGCGACCTTTGGCGGCGTTTTTGAGCCGCTCATAGGATTTTATGCGTCGCTCAGAGGTTTTTATGAGTCGCTCATAAAATCGTATGAGTGACTCAGAGGTTTTTATGAGTCACTCATAAAATCGTATGAGTGACTCAGAGGTTTTTATGCGCCGCTCATAAAATCGTATGAGTGACTCAGAGGTTTTTATGAGTCGCTCATAAAATCGTATGAGTGACTCAGAGGTTTTTATGCGTCGCTCATAAAATCGTATGAGTGACTCAGAGGTTTTTATGAGTCACTCATAAAATTGTATGAGCGGGTCATTTGACGCCGCTTTTGTGCAAAATAACTTATTGACAGGGTGCGGAGCGTGTTGTATACTTTGCGTCAGATTGGAGACGTAAAAGTCCGGTATAAAAAATAATTTCATAAGGGAGGAAAGAAAAATGTTGAACGTAATGATTGCCGTATTTGCGGGAATGAAAGTTTGGTTTTGGGGAGCACTTGCAGCAGCAGCGGCACTTGCCGCCGCCGCCATGGGAATTGCTCATGGAATAGCCAAGTTGATTGGTTAACTAATAACGGGGGTAATTTCTTTGGAGGTTACCCTTCGTTTATAGTAGAGGAGAGGAACAAAGAATGAAAAAGAGCGGGGCGCGCGCCCCGCTCTTTTTATGCCCAGCCGAGCGTCTGCTTTTGCAGGCGTCCCGTGCCCGCCGCTCGGTACGGCGCGGGCGAATAATTGACCTATGGGCGGGGTTTCCGGTAGTATGGCGAATCGCTTGTCTTACGGGGCTATGGCGACACTTGTTTCCGCCGCTTGCGCGCGCTTTGCGGCGGCGAGTCCCCGGATTAAAGACGGCGGCGTTTTAAGGAGGCTCCCTCGTGATTACACTGTTCAAAACCGGCGCGTATCTGGCGGACGGCGCAGAGCTCATTGCGGACGACGCGGACGCCGCCGCGAAGCTGAAGCGGCGCGGCAAGGCGGCGAACCGCGAAGCGGCGCGGAAGGGTACGATTACCCACGGGATTCTGTCCGCGCACAACAGCGGGAGCGAGCGGGAACTCAAAATCACCTTCGACTCCCTCGCGTCGCACGACATAACCTATGTGGGCATAATCCAGACGGCGCGGGCGAGCGGCATGACGCGCTTTCCCCTGCCGTATGTGCTGACGAATTGCCACAACAGCCTCTGCGCGGTCGGCGGCACGATAAACGAGGACGACCACGTGTTCGCGCTGTCGGCGGCGAAGAAATACGGCGGAATCTACGTGCCGCCCCACCTTGCGGTCATCCATTCGTACAACCGCGAGCTTATGGCGGGGTGCGGCAAGATGATTCTGGGTTCGGACAGCCACACGCGCTACGGCGCGCTCGGCGCTATGGGGGTGGGCGAAGGCGGCGGCGAGCTTGCCAAACAGCTCGTCGGCAGGACGTATGACCTTTCCTGTCCCGACGTGGTCGCCGTGTACCTGACCGGAACGCCCCGCGCCGGAGTCGGTCCGCAGGACGCGGCGCTCGCAATCATCGGCGCGGTGTTTCGGAACGGGTACGTCAAAAACAAGGCGCTCGAATTCGTCGGAGACGGCGTGGCGCGGCTTCCGGTGGATTTCCGCAACGGAATAGACGTTATGACCACCGAAACCGCCTGCTGGTCGTCCGTCTGGCTCACGGACGGAGCGCCGCACGACATCGACTATGTGGGCATAATCCAGACGGCGCGGGCGAGCGGCATGACGCGCTTTCCCCTGCCGTATGTGCTGACGAATTGCCACAACAGCCTCTGCGCGGTCGGCTCAAGGCAGG
>NZ_BBPW01000042.1:0-6141 GCF_001028545.1 Treponema endosymbiont of Eucomonympha sp.
AACCGTCTTCCGTGCCCTCAAGCGCTGGCGGGGAATTGCTACGCGCTATGCAAAGCTCACCGCTTCCTTCATCGCCGCCATTCATGTCAGGTGTTTGTTTCTCTACCTTCCAGTCCACGCTACCTAGATTGACGAACAGGCGTCTGTCCAAAGGAGTGTATATATAAAAGGAAAAACTCCCGCATTTCGTGTCAAAAACCTCCGCTTCTCTTTCTAAAAACCTCTGCATCTCGCGCCGAAAAGATGCAGAGGTTTTTCACGAGACATACCGTCCTCAGAAGAAAATTTCACGGCGGTTTATATTCGCCGCGCTATGCGCAACATAACTTTGAGCGGTACGGAGAGGCGTATGGCGGTCAAACTAAAAATCCTGAACAGAACCCGAAGGATTCGACCGGCGCAAAACGGCGCGTAACGCGGGAAAGTTCGAAAACAGGGAAGCCGATAGTCCGCTGCGCAAGCCGACAAGGCGTTATGTTGCTGCTTCGATTACCGAAAATAAGAGCATGAAAACGGCGGTTCGACCGAGTCTGGCGGTGTTATTTTCCGCGCTGTGCCTGACGCTTTCCGCAGCCCCCGCGTCCGCGGCGGCGGTCAGCCTGACGGAGGCGGCGGAAAAAAACGGCGCGCTGCTGTATTGGGACGCGCTCACCGGCAGTGGGATGCTCGAAAAGAACGGGCATCGGCTGTCGTTCCGCTGCGGCGACGCGCTCGCGCTGCTGGACTCGGCGCGCCTCGCGCTTGTTGACCCGCCCCGCGCCGAAAGCGGCAGCGTCCTTGTCTCGGAGGCGTTTCTGTCCGCCGCCGCCGAATTGTTTGCTCTGCCGCCGTCCGCCTTGCCTTTATATCGAATCGGCGCCGTCTTAATCGACCCGGGACACGGCGGAAAGGACACGGGCTGCCGGGGGTATGTTACCGTAAACGGGCAAAAGACCATCGTGTATGAAAAAGATATCGCGCTGTCGGTTTCGCGCCTGCTGTACGCTCGGCTTAAAGCCGCCTATCCCGACAAAAATATCCTGATGACCCGCTCCGACGACACCTATCTGTCGCTTGAAGAGCGCGTCGAGCTCGCAAACTCGGTGCCGCTCGGCGCCAACGAGGCTATCATCTATATATCGGTGCACGTGAATTCCTCGCTGAACAGCAGCGCGTCCGGCTTCGAGGTCTGGTATCTCAGCCCCGACCACGCGCGCGCCAAGCCGGTGCTTTCCCAGTCCGCCGTCGAGGACAAAGAGCTGTTCGCCATTCTGAATTCGATGACGGAAGAGGAATATATGAAGGAAAGCACGCTCGTTGCAAAGTTCCTTTTGGACGCGCTGAAGGCGGAAATCGGCCGCGAAAGCCCGGTGCGCGGCATAAAAGGCGAGACATTTTTCGTCGTCCGCAACGCGAACATGCCGAGCGTGCTTGCGGAAATCGGCTTCCTCTCCAATACCAGAGAGGCGAAGCGTCTGCGCGACCCAAAATACCTGCAGAAAATCGCGCAGGGGCTGCATAGCGGGCTTGCCGCGTTCATACAGCACTTTGAGCAGTCGCGGGGATTCACCGCACGCTAGGTAGTGTGGACTTAAAGGTAGAGAAACAAACACCTGACATGAATGACGGCGATAAAGGAATAGGCAAGCTTTGCGCAGAGCTTGGCAATTCCCCGCCGGCGCTTGAGGGCGCGAAAGACATTTTCAATGACGTGCCCGATACAGTTTATGATTGTATGCTCACTGCTCTTTCCGGCTTTTAACCGGAGGGATGACTGCTGCTATATCCGCTTCCTTAAGCATGTCGAGCAGTTCGTTCGCTTCATACGCCTTGTCCGCAAGGAACGCTTCCGCTTCCAAATCCTCCATAAGGAGAGGAGCTTGATTACAATCCGCGACAGTGCCGCTTGCCGGTATCCCGTATTCGTCAACTGCCAAGTGTAATTCGCTGTTCAGCCCCCTTTTGTGCGGCTGATATCCTCACCTGCCGCCGTGCGCCCCGCATGCCTTGATATACATCGAATCTATCATAAAGATATCCCCGGCAGGCTCGCCTATTGCAGCGTCCGCCGGCGTTTTCCATATTCCCTTATTCCGCCAGCGGCAAAACCGCTTGTGTATGCTGTTCCGGTTCCTGAATTCTGGCGGTATATCCCTCCACGGAGCACCCGTGCGCGTCAGCCGCGCTTCCGTGTTTCCCTGCCTATCCGGGCAGTTCTTTTATCCGTTCCCGCGCCTCGTCGCTTATATCGTGCCGGTGAATGCCTTCATTTTCTTTCATGTTTCCCATTTTACCTCTTTCCTCTATCTAGTCCACACTACCTAGAACAGAGCCTCTCGTTCGCCCACACGAGAGCCTCTCGTTCGCTCGTGCGTCATTTCGGGGCGACCGCGAACACGCGGCTGTTGAAGCCGACGCCGTTCTTCACGTTGGGGAACGCGACAAAGACGATCGCCCCGACCGGCGGCACTTGGTCGAGGTTTGCCACGAGTTCCACGTTCAGCCTGCCGCGCTTCAGCACGAAATCCTCGCATATCATGCCGCTGTCCGCGGCGCCGGCGGCGGAATCGGTGTCGGGCGTTTCGTGCCCGATCGCCGCCGCGCCGCGCTCGTCGAGCAGGTATTTCAGCGCGCCGAGGTCCCAGCCCGGATAATGCGCGTTGCCGTCCGCGTCATTGTTGTCGTATGCCGCCGCCGCCCGCTTCGACCAGTCGCTCCGAAACGCGACGAACGCGCCCTCCGGAACGCGCCCGTATGCCGCTTCCCAGTCCAGCACGTCCCGCTTGGTCAGGCGGTAGTCGGCGTCTGCGGCGACTGCCGCCGATTTATCTATGACCGCGAGCGGATACGCCATATCCTGTACGCCGAATTCGTGGGCGAAACGTCCCTTCGGGTCAAAGTGGCGCGGGAAATCGGTGTGCGTGCCGTATTGCCCCGGAATGGTGTACTGGAACGACTGAAATACGTTGCCGGTGCCCTCAAACGTGTACAGCGCTTTGACTCCCAGCGGGTCGAAGCCGTGCCAGTGCGGCGTATCGGGGCTCAGCTCAAAGCTCAAATCCACCCACCGGTACTCCGCCTTCCACTTTGCAAGCTCATTCCACAGTGCCGTGTCCATATGATTGTCTCCGTTAATAACGACGATGCGTTCTCGGCAAATGCTAGAAAATATGCCCGCCGTGTGTCAAGCAAGCGGCGGCGCTGTCTTGAAACGCGCGCCGGTAATCCGCTATGCGCTCGGCGGCGGTGAGCAGTTTGCGGAGTTCCGCGCCCCCCGCGACGCCCTTTGAATACGCGCAGAACCGCTTCCGCATCTTGCGACAGGCGGCTTCTTCCCCCTCGTCTGCGGCGAGCCGTTCCAATTCCCGAAACCCCGCCTCGATTCTCGCCTCATTGCTCGCGGGCGCATACGCGCCGGTTTCGAGCAGTTCCCGCGTCTCCCTAAAGACGAACGGGTTGCCGAGCGCGCCGCGGGCGAACATCACGGCGTCGGCTCCGGTGGTTTCGAGCATTCGCTGCGCGTCTTCCGGAGAAAACACGTCGCCCGAACCGAACACGGGGACGCCTTTCCCCTTCAGGCACGCCGCCAGCTCCGCGATAATGCCCCAGTCGGCGCTGCCCCCGTATCCCGCCGCCCGCGTGCGCGGGTGAATGGTAACCGCGTTCGCGCCGGCTTCCGCTGCGGCACGCGCCGCTTCCTTCCACGAAAGCGACTCCGCCGTCCAGCCGGAGCGGATTTTGACGGTAACCGGCAGCGGCGACACCGCTTTAACCACGGCGGCGGTTACGGCGAACAGCCTGTCGGGGTCACGGGTGAGTGCCGCGCCCGCGCCGGTTTTGACGACTTTCGGCACAGGGCAGCCCGCGTTTATGTCTATGAGGGACGGTTGCGCTTTCTCGGCAACGATTTCGGCGGCGCGGCTCATAGCTTCGGGATTCCCGCCGAAAATTTGTACGCCGTATTGCGTTTCGTTGTCAGCCCGCCGCAGCAGCGACTCGGTTTTGCCCGTATTTCTGACGAGCGCTTCGGCGGAAATCATCTCCGTGCAGCAGAACGCCGCCCCGCCTTCTATGCAGACGGAGCGGAACGCGCGGTCCGAATAGCCGGCAACCGGCGCAAGGAAGAGATTCCCTTCCAAACGAAGGCTGCCGACGGTAACGGGATGATAAAGCTGCGGGGCAGGGGGCATTATTCGGGCAGGCGGAAGAACGCGCAGCTATTCTTCCAAAGCTGTGCGCACAGTTCCTCGATATCCATTTCAAGCATTTCAGCTAAGAACTGCACCGTAGACGGCAGATATGCCGGCACGTTGCGCTTGTCGCGGTACTGGGCGGGAACCATAAAAGGGCTTTCGGATTCGACGAGCATCCGCTCGACCGGAATGTTCAGCACCGTTTCGTGCAGGTTCCGCGCATTGCGGTAGGTCAGGTTTCCGGCGAACGAAAGATACACGTTGAATTTGAGCGCCTGCTTCGCATACGCGGCATTCTCTGAGTAGCAGTGTAGCACCGCGCCCGCGGACGGATTACGGTCGGCAAGGATGTTCAGAATATCTTTCCCCGCGTCCCGGTTGTGAATGACGACGGGCTTGTTGTGCTTTTCCGCGATTTCAAGCTGCGTAATGAACAGCTCGATTTGCGAGCGCTTGTCGCCGAATTTGCGGAAATAATCCAAGCCGGTTTCCCCGACCGCAACCACGTTCGGCTGCTTCAGCCCGTCTTCAACCGTCTGCACCCAGTTTTTGCCGGGACGGCTCACTTCGGACGGCGCGACTCCGACCGCGTGATACACGCCCGCAACGAGTTTGAGCGTCGGGTATACGGTGCCGAAATCGCGGAGGCTGTTGCAAATGCTTATGATTCGCGCAACGCCGCACTGCTTCGCTTCCTGCACGACGCGAACCTGCCCAATAGGGTCATCACGGATAAGCCCAACGTGGGCGTGAGTATCAAAAATCTGCATGGTTTCTTCTTTTTGTGAAGCCGGAGCGCGGAACGGCGTTCAGCACGCAGGAATTCAGGCTTCTGGCAAAGCTAAAAAATATGCGAAGCTTCCAAAATCAGCGATTTTGGAAGCTTCGTTTCTCTATGAGAGAATATAACACAGGAACGGCAAAGCGTCAACTTGTGTTCCGGCAGGGCAACGATATACAAAAGAGCGGGGCAGAGCGTTAAACGTTTGGGTGGAAATGCGGCGTATATTCCGCCGTACCGCCCATCTTCAGTGCCGGAAGGCGCGCCCGTTCCCGGCGGCGTTTTGCTGTGCGCCCGCATAGAAGCGCCGGGTGCGCGGTAGGCTGGTTTCCTCGGACGCCGTGCGGCGCAGGCTTATGCGTCCCGCGCCACAAAGCTCACGACGCGGCGCTCCAAAAGCTGCAGAATGCCGAGCACACCGTTCACGTATTCAAACGGCGTCGCTTTGTCCGCAATGATATGCACGCGGGTATCGGGCGCGGCGGCGCAGCGGTCGGTAACGGCGGCTTCGATATCCGCAAGGGCGCAGCGCGTCCCGTCCAGATAGAGCGCGCCTTCGCGGTCGAGCCATATCTCAAGGTTTTGCGCCGCGCCGGTGCGCTGCGCCGTTTCCGCTTCGGGGTATTCGATTTTCACTTCTTTCCGGTAATTGTTGAGCGACACGAGCATAAAGAAGATGAGTAGCAAAAAGGCGACATCGGACATTGAGTGGAGCGGCACCGAGCCGCGTGCGTGCGCGCGTTTCAGGTTCATGGCTTTCGGGCAGTTTATGGGCGCGGCGTGCGCCTGTCAAGCGTTCGGTTGTGCCTCCTTTACCATAGGTCAGTTCTGTGTCTATCGCCCCGTCTCCGCGCCATTTCAAGGTTCTTTTTGCAGATGCGCTATTCGGGTCGTGCTTCGCCGCTCCCTCGCGGCGCGGGAACGGCGGGCACGCGCCGGAAGCCGACACCCAGTGTCGCCGATTTTAGTATTCCTGCGGAGAAAAAGTCAACGATGTTACCCGTGCAAGGAACCCGGCAAGTGGGTTTTGCCTATACGCGGTATAAAGACAAAGCCTATTGACACTCGATATGCATTTCCTATAATAGAGCGGAACGGCTGCGGGGACAGACGCAGCCGTTACAAAAACAACTGGAGGCTCTTTATGGCAGAAATGGAATTAGGATACGGAAGCGAATATCAACTATT
>NZ_BBPW01000043.1:0-5943 GCF_001028545.1 Treponema endosymbiont of Eucomonympha sp.
TGACCGGGGATAATTCCAAGGATATTAATTAATCTTTCGTCTGTCGAGGCGGAGACCTTGATTATCTGAGGTAACTGAGTGAACATCGCGTCTATCACTCCCTCATACCCGTCGTAGGTATTCCCCTTAAAGCCTGCGCTTTCGTAATAGATAACGGGCACCCCTTGCTCGGCGAGTTCGGCCGTCATGGCGGAAACGTCGTCCCCGACCATTTCGGATTCACAGCCCGCAAGCACAAGATACAGTTTGCCTTCAAATACCTTTGTGGTGTTTTTCATTTGTTCTCGCAAACGGGAAGCGCCTCCGAAAATGACCTGTTTTTCGTAGATATTGGAAGCTGGTATTTCCGAACCGGACAAATAGGGACTTACCCCGCCGCCCGCTCGTGCGGCATAGAACTGCTGAATAGCACAGCCTGAGGTGGAATGTACAATCGGGATTACCCCTTCGATTTGTGTAACAGTCTGCAAGGCTCCGTGAAGAGTGCAGCCTAACCGAGGTTTTTCAACGCCATTCATTATGTTACCTCTCGCTTCACGTACCAATTTGCGCTGCGTTTAAACCACGTGTCTTTATATAAACAGCGCGGGGCAGCATGAAGTGTACCAGCAAATACAGGGCGTGTTTCTGTGCGCCGCAAACTTCGCAACAATTCTGCCGCGCCTTCATATCCGTAACGTGTTTGTTTTTCCACCGATACGGGGAATGCCCCTGCCTCAGCTGCCCACGCGATATTTTTGTGCCCTGTAATGAAAAAAAAGGGACATTTTTTTCTAAAAACATTGGCAAGTTCAAAAGGCTGTCCGTTTCCAACATATACTGGCGTGTCGACAGGCAGGCGGGAGAAGGACTCACTGTTGGTATCGTCCGCCGAATCGACTGATATACCCATTACGTCCGCGCCGAGCTCTGCCAAAAAAAGAGCGGTCTCAGCGGCTTCTTCCACAGGCAAGGCGATAAAAACACTTTTCTCTGCCATTGGTTTTTTTGTAAACAGTTCGGCGAACTGCTCGCATTGTGCCTCTGCCACACGCTGCGCAATATCTTTCCACCCAAGCAAAGTGCCGACAGACAAGAGCCATTCGGAGGTTGCCTTGATACCGATAGGTGTCCGGCTTCTCAGCGATACAACGCCTGTTTTTTCTTCAAGCCCTTTCAGGAACACATCTGACTGTGAATCGTTTATAGCGATATTCGCCCTTGCAGAACCGGCGCAGACTATTTGCGCGCTATCGGCGAATTTCGGGATAACGTTGACGCCGAATTTATCCGGCAGTATCAACCGCAACAGGGAGACAAGCGAATCAACGCTGCGGCGGTTTTCGTCTACCGCAATCAGATTGATGAATTCCCCAACCTTTAACCCTGCGTCTATGCAATCTCTGGACTCTAGTCCAACGCCTATGAGGTGTTTGCCGATACTGTGCAGCGCCACGTCTATGCCGTTTACCGCCGTTTTAGACTTAAACCCGTCGGTTACAACGGAAATGATTTTACAGTCAAGTTCACCCTCTAGCTCAAAAATCGCAGAATTAATATCGTCGTTATTAATAGCGACGACAGGAGTACTCACAATGAAAATCACTTTCGGGTGCTGTTCGTGATATGCGCGCGTAATCGTATCGCGGAGTTTGGCATCTCCGCCAAGTATCGTGTCTTTTTCGTCAAGCGCGGTGCTGTACCAAGTGCTGGAATTTCCACGGCACAAATCCAGACAAGCCGCTCCGCAGCCAATAGCGCCGTGAACAACAACTACCGCATCTCGTATTGTACAAAGCAGCGACAAAGCTGCCAAAATGTCGTCGGGGTTTGCCTGAGTAAAAGTACGGATATTTTGCTGCCCTTCTGCCGCAGCAAATTCGTCCAACAGCGACCGTATCGTCCCCTGATAGGCTGACAGCGCCGAGCAGCGCTTTTCCCTCGACGGCACATTCTTTTCAGCGAATATCGGCATTTTGCCTCACAATGCCCCGTCGTTCGGCGTGCTTTCAGCTTGCAGATAAATATTGTCTCCCCAGTTTCGCGCCCAGTCGCGCAGTTCCGTCACATCGAGCGGATTTGGCACAGACAAATCGTCTGTTTCGGCAATATATTTTGCGAGACTGCGGTACATAGCGGCGTGTTCCGACGCGGGATTCGTCTCAAGCACCGTTTTGCCGTACAGTTCGCTTTGCGACACGACCAGCGAACGCGGGACGTATGCCACCGCTTTCGTGCCTGTTTTCTGGGCAAAGTCGTTGATAATGTTTTTTGAATAGCCCGCCGAAAGTCCGTTACCGATAATGCCGCCCAGCCTCGCGCCGCCGGTGGGCGCGTATTTGCTGATAGCTTTGAACAGATTGTTGGCGGCGTATATAGCCATAAAGTCGGACGAACTGACGACATACGCGCGGTCAGTTATGCCGTCGCGTATGGGCACGGCAAAACCGCCGCACACAACGTCGCCGAGCACGTCGTACAGCACAAAATCCGGCTCAAACTCTTCAAACAGCTTTAACTCCTGCAAAAGATTCACCGCCGCGTTTATGCCGCGCCCCGCGCAGCCTACACCGGGAACCGGTCCGCCCGACTCAATGCAGAGCACGCCTTTGAAACCGCGCGCCGATATGTCGGACAAACGCACCTTGCTTCCGCCGCGCAGACTGTCCAGCACCGTGGGCAGATACGTGTTGCCGCGCAACGTGTTGGTCGAATCGCTTTTCGGGTCGCAGCCGATTTGTATCACCTTGTATCCCGCGTCAGCGAGCGCCGCGCTGATATTGGACGTGGTGGTGGACTTGCCTATGCCGCCTTTGCCGTAAATGGCAATATGTTTCCCATGCTGCATCATTTTACTTTCCTTCGTTCTTACGTTTTCCCGCCTGCCGGACGATACGGCTTCAGTCCCCGTTCAGGCAGGGACAAATCGTCAGGAAACATGCTGTATAATCCCTACCGTATCAGTAAGGATTATGTGTGTCAAGACGGCATGCAGGGTTTCGCGCGCGCCGTTGCAGCTTGCGCGGCTTGGGTTGCAGGCAGCAAGTCCCGCATTATGGTTGTCCGGCGTTGCCAATAGCGGAAGTCACTTGTTTTTCAAAGATTCATATTCACACATCTTCGGCCGTATCTTTGCCGCAAGCGTTTACTTGATATGCCCTCTCGCTCGGCGAATATGTTCCCGTATTTTTCGGCGAGGCGCTTTGCTTTTTCCGCCGCGAGTCCGCGGTAGCGTTCGGGGCAGGCGAAGAACGACGCGGGGTCGCTGACGCCGAGCTTTTCAAGCTGCGCGGTGATTAGGGCAAACGTGTCGGCGTGCGCCGAAAGCGCGTCAAAGAAGCTGCCGCCCGTTCGCTCGGCTTCCAGCGTAATTTTGCGGATAAGCTCGTGCGCGTCGGCTATGCCCGCTTCCGAAAGCAGGAGATACGCCGGTTCGGCGAGCACGCCGCCTTTCACTTTGCCGCCCGCGTTGTTCAGGTTCCACGTCATGCCTTCGCGGTCGGCGCGCAAATCGGCGGTAATGCTCTTCATGCGCTCGACGGCGAACGAAAATCCCGCCAGATAGTCGGCGACGAAACGCCCGCTCGCCGAATTGCTCAAGTCGCGCTGGTGCTCCGAAATCTGGTCCATGAAAAACGTTATGACGTGCGGCGCGAACGCCTTCCACAGGGATTTGACGTGCTCGCTGTTCCACGGGTTGCGTTTCTGCGGCATTGTGGACGACCCCACCTGTTCCGAGCCGAATTGCTCGAACACTTCGCCGATTTCCGAGCGCTGAAGGTTGCGCAAATCGTCCGCGAGGTTGGCTATGACGCCGAACGCGACATTCAGCTCAAGCAAAAGGCGGAGCAGGTATTCCGGCTCGACCAACTGCGTCGAGTGCTCGGACGGTTTCAAGCCGAGATATGCCAGATACCGCTTCTCCAATTCCTCCGGGTCGCGGACGAGCATTGCGGTGCCGTTATACGCGCCGACGGGACCGGCGAGTTTGCCCTTCAGTTCGCCCGCGCGCCGCTCAATTTCGAGAATCGACTTTCCGAGGCGGCTCACATATTCGGCAACGGCAAAGCCGAAGGTGATAGGGACGGCGTGCTGCCCGTGCGTGCGCCCGACTTGCGGCGTCTCGGCTTCGCGGAGGGCTATGGCGCACAGATTTTGTTCCAGCCCGTTCAGCAAGGGGAGAATCACCCGCCGCACGCAGTCGCGCACCCGCATTGAAAGCGCGGTGTCGAGGATATCCACGCTCGTCGCGCCCAAATGCACGAGGTGCGCCGTTCCTGCCGGCACGATTTGCTTCAGCACATTCACGAGCGCGCGGATATTGTGCTTGGTTTTCTCTTCCTCCGCGTATACCGCGTCGGGGTCAACCGCGTTGGCGGCTCGGTCGAGCGCCGTCCTGAGCGGAGCGGTGAGCTGGTTCCGCAGCGCGAGGTGCGCTTTGATAAGCGCGATTTCGGCGCGGGCGCAATAGCGGACGGCGGCGCGTTCGGAAATATACGCCGAAAGGGATTCAAACACGGCGGCTTCCGACACCGAATACCGGTGGTCGAGCGGGGATATGTTCAGGAAAATGTCGCGGCTCATCGTGCCGCCCGCATGCGGCGGCGCGGCGGCGCGGCGGCGCGGATTACCCGTATCTTTTTCACCGACCAGCGAATCACGGCTTGGGGAGTTTTCCCCCGCATATATCGGCGGCGGGTCTTTTGTTTTATCGTAGAAACGGAACGTATGTTTGTCTATTTGAAAAAGCAAATCGTCGCTCCCGTCTTCATGAACATGATAGTGCTTCCTGCTGTACGCGTTCACGGAAAACTTTGCTAAGCGATTCGCTATGGTGGAACGCTTTGTTTTTGGGTAGTTTGCCGCGAACCACGCCGCGATTCCTTTCCGCGTAATTATGCTGTCCGCAGGCAGCGCGCCGCAATATTCTTTAAACAAGCCGTCCACCGATTTTTCATATATTTTTACGTTCATGCGAATTCCTTTTCTTGCTGCTCTGTCAGACGTTGCGCCTGCTTGCGAAGCGCCGCACCGCGGACGACGCTACAACCTTTTAACAATATCCTTTTTCCGCAATCCATTCTTTTTAGCCTCCGCGTTCCAGAAAACATTGGTTGCCATAAAGCGCCAGTCGATATAGGGGAAATTAGGACTAAACAATATATCGTCTCCCTTTTGTCTGTTTTGTATATTGTTGTTTAAAACGGCTAAAGCATTCCTTAGGTTTTTATGCGGTCCGTGTCCTAAAGGAACATTACTAATAAATGGCAGCATTTCTCCGGCTCCCTGTCCAATGCCCTGCCCGTAAATAAATCCCGTATGGCTGCACCAGTTTTTTATAATCTGTAATGCAATTTCATTTTGCTTCCCTTCGTAAAAGCCATTATTGGCAAGCGCATACACATATATCCCGTGTTTTAGGGGATTCTTTTGAATGTGTTCGTCTAGTTGAACCATTGTGCGGAGCAAATGAGACGGTATCGCGTCCACATAAAGCGGAAAAGCAGTGACAATTGCGTCCATATCGGCTAATTCCGCTAACTGCTCTTCATATAATGTACTTCCATATTCGCTGACGGTATTGCCTGCGTTTAATTTTGTACGCAAAAAACCGAGCAAAATTCCGGTATTGCTTTTGTGCGCAGATTTAGGGCTGCCGTTCAGCAAGGCGATATTCATTATATTTCCCCTTCAATTTCTTCAAAGCTATTGAAAAAATATACGCGCGTATTCTTTTCGTTGTAACTTATGGAATTTGCTTTTACGAGCCGTTCCGCCATTTCCCGTTCCGCTTCGGTGCTGGTGCCATAAAAATAAACATTTTTACTGAATTGGTTTTTATATCGCTGTTTATGGTGCGTTTCATGATTTGCCGTGACAAAATAAGGCAGCAGATACGGTATGCTTCTACCCCAAACATTCCGTATAAAAGGACTATAACTCCCGTACACGCATTTGCTGATA
>NZ_BBPW01000044.1:0-18342 GCF_001028545.1 Treponema endosymbiont of Eucomonympha sp.
CAGCGCCCGCTGATACCCTGGTGAGCTCATGATGTTCGCCGCTGCGCCGCCGCGAGCGGAAGCTGGGACGGTGTGAAGCGGAACAGCGCACATTGCAAGAAGCAATATGGCGGCAAGATGCAGATTGCGTTTCATCTCGATCCTTGGTTGGCCGTTGCCTGAAATCCAAGCATCTCCGGCTCGAATACCTGTGCTGTCAAACTGGTGAACCGGCTCACGCCGTCGAACGCCTGCTGCGTTTCTGGCATGTGAGGCGGACCGCCCAGTCTGCAGCTCTGATATCGCATGACCTTCTCTGTAATTTTCCCGAATTTCCCTGTTCTTGGAAATAACTTCCCTGTTAGTTGTTTTAGTCAATTTTAAAAAGAAGGCGGTTTTCGACGTGGTTTTCGCCGTCCGTTAATTCCTGAATGCGTCTAATTCGCCGATTTCCCTGTAAAATTCCCTGTTAACAGGGAAATCAAGCTGAGACGGGTGCGATTACCACTGGGTCGCCAGCCAAACGTTCCGGATTTCGGAGAACTTCCTTTTTGGGCGTGAGAAAGGCTGCCAATGGCGGGTTTTTCAGACTTGCGGAGTTTCTGCAAAGACCGGATTCGCACCGCTACATTCTGAAATCGGCCGCCAGTCTCCACTTAACCATTGTCGCGATTTTTCACTCTGGCGGACTGCGTATCTCTTCCAGCAATACTTTCGCTCGTCGGAACGGAATGGTTTCGAAACCCTCCACGAACTTCGATACCGTTCCGTGAAGCGTATGAGCTGCCTCTTCATCCCGCCCGGCATCGCGAAGTAATCTGGACAGGCTGGTCGCTGCCCGTAGTTCCCATCCCAGGGCGGCCTGCTTCGCGGAAATCTCGATCGATTGTCGCAAATGATTTTCGGCCAGCTGGGAGAAGCCTCCGTCCGCTTGCGCGAGGACATCGCCGCGGATCCGCAAGGCTTCAGGCAACCACCAAAATGCTTCGGATTTACGCGTCCTTTCCAACGACTCGGCGGATGCAATCAACGCTTCCTCGAATTGCCCATCAGCCGCGAGAAGTTCGGCCAGTTGCGCGATCATAGGAATGAATTGACCCTCATATCGCGCTTCGCTCAGCTGTTCGAGCGCGCGTCTCGTCAATCGCTCGCCATGCGTTAACTTGCCCTTGAAAAAGAGTAGCCGCCCTTCGTATCCGAGTGCTGAGGCGACGTAACTTTGAAGCCCATTGTCCGTCGCCACCTCCTTGAGTCTTTCGATGGCAGCTTGAGCCCTATCGAATTCCTCCAGACTGGTGAAAAGCGAGCAGCCGCACCACACCAGCGCCTGGCAGATCGAAGTCGGACTACCGCTCGCTTCCGCCTCCGAATGTACGGCAATGCATGCCTTGAAAGTCTGATCGAACAGGCCCTGATGCCAATAGATCCGTCCGATAACGCAGTGCGCATAGACGGAGTGGTTCATGCCCCAGCGTCCGATTTGTGATGCGTCTCTGTTTATCAGGAAGAACTGGCGCGCCTTGCGCGCCAGAGTTAGCGACTTGGTGAATTCGCCATGAAAGAATTGCGATGCGCTTTCCAAGCTGTTGACCATGGCGGTCGCAGCATCGTCGCCGACAGACTTGGCCAGTTTCTTCGCCTTCAGAGTCAACGCCATAGCGCTTTTCAGATCGACGCGGCGTTGGTGGAACATGATCAGACCCAGTTGAGTGCGAAGCTCCCACAACTGATCTTCGATTCGCTCTGCGATTTCTGTCGCTCGTTGAAGAGCATCCCGCGATTGGCCCGTCATGCCTTCGGTGAACATGACAGAAAGTCCGAGCGCGGATTGCAGGATCATCTCGGTACGCTCGGCGACAGGCTCCGCCTTGAGGGCTTCGATTGCCTTCCCGGTCCAACTGATGCATTCGGTCAGAAGCGAATTCTCCAACCAGACGGGGACCGCATGGGCTGTAAGCGAGATTCCCGTAGCCGCCGCTCCACCGGGTGCAAACGCCCAATTGAGCACGCCGCGGATATTGTCGAGTTCATGAACTGCGGACCGGAGGAATAGAACTTTGCGGGAATCTGCTGTCCGTGCCCGTAATATTTCACTCAGGTGGGACGCGAGACGATCCGCCAGCTCATCTCTTTCGGAACCCTCCATCAGCTTCGCAACCACAAACGCTTTAGTGATCTCCAGCAGTCGAAACCGCACTTCGTCTACGCCGACCTCGACAGATACCAGCGATTTACAAACGAGATCGGCCAGGACCGATGCGGTATCGGAGACGCCCTTTGTGGGAACGACGGCAACTGCCGCATCTAGCGTGAAGCTGCCGGAAAATATCGCGATGCACCTCAGGACATACTGCTCTTTCTCGGAAAGCAGTTGATAGCTCCAGTCGAGCGCCGCTGCGATGGAGCGATGGCGCGGTAACGTGCCGCGGTGGGTCTCGGACAGGAAATGATTTCGATTTTCGATCCGCTCAGCCACCCCTTTGACGCCGAAGGCATCAACGCGGGCCGCGGCAAGCTCGATGGCGAGAGGATTACCGTCGAGGCCGCGGCAGATGCGAGCGGCAAACGCTGCATCTGCATCATTAAGTTCGAAGTGGTCCGCGATCGCTCTGGCTCTCTCGACGAACAATTGCACCGCGGGATACCTGAGCACATGATCCCAGCATCCGGCCGGTGATGCGGGTGGGCACTCCAGCGGTGCCAGGCGAAAGACCTGCTCGCCTTCGATCCGAAGCGGCTCTCTGCTGGTCGTCACGATCTTGACGCCCGGTGCCCCTCGCAGCAGCGTATTGGCCGCTGCTGCGGCGCCCTCGATCACGTGTTCGCAGTTGTCGAAGACAAGGAGTGTGCGCTTATAGCGTAATGCCGCAGCTATGCCGGAGAGAATGTCTGTCGACCTCACGTCTATCGGAAACGCGGAAGTCAGCGCACTGGGGATCAGCGAGGCGCTGGTAATCGACGCGAGATCGATGAACCAAACGCCGTGAGGATAGATGGGTAGTAACGATTCGGCCAAGCTGAGGGCTATGGCGGTTTTTCCGGCACCCGGCGGACCGACCACCGATAGTAGCCGGCTCGTCTCAATCTTGTCCCGCAGGCAGCGGAGCGCTTCTGCGCGGCCCACCAAACGAGTTAGTTGTGCCGGCAGGTTATGGGTTTCAGGCGTGGCCGAGTGTTGGGCGAGGGGGCGGACGTCATCGACTAGCCGTATCGGTGCCACAAATCGATATCCGCGCCCTGGACTGTTGATGATGTACTGGTTTGCCGCCTCACCGTCGCCCAAGGCCCGCCGCAGAGCAGCGACGTGAACGGTCAGATTCGCCTCGACGACGGTCGTGTCTGGCCAAACGATGGCGACAAGTTCGCTCTTGCCGACAAGTTCGCCGGCGCGTTCGACGAGGGCGATCAGTATCTCGATGGCTCTGCTTCCGAGTCGCACCGGGCGATCGCCTTCGAACAGAAGGCGCTTCGAGGCGGAAAGGCGGAACGGACCAAAAAAGAAGGTTCGCTCCTGCTTTTGATCAAGACCGGCCGTCGGGATCGTTGATACTCGCATACCGTAAGCCCTTAGCTTTCCCCAAGGGCAGTGTCCATCATACCAATGATCAGGAGAAGGCGATACCAGCCGTTACACGCCAGAGCCGGCATCTCGCTCGATTTGCAGCGCTATCGCTTGCTGCCGCGCATTGACCGCTGCCATCGTGATGCGTTCGGCCTCGACCGTCGTTAAGGCTGCCAGTTCAGCAGCTAGGACGGCCGTCTGTTCGAGGTGATCGGCACGGGCATGGAGTCGCGCGGTCTGTCGTTTGACAATCCAGCTGGCCATCCTTTCCTGCGATATACCCGCATCATGCTCAAGCGCGGACTGAAGAGAGGCACGGAGCTTTGTCGCGCGATCGGCAGTTTCTCTGGCAGACCTCTGCATTTCGGCCATCCGGGTTGCCAATTGCGCTTCAGTTTGTCGCACTCTACGCGAAAAAAGCTCGCTGAGGTTATCCAGGCTAACCTGCAGTCGAAGCAGGTAGGGGCGCAGATCGTCACCAAATTGAGCGAGATTGCCGTTCATCACAACCGCCTCATGCGCAGACACTATTTCGCATCATATGCCTGCAGCGGAACAAATTCGTCCAAATTCTTCCAAAAGGGACAGACGGTGTCGGAGCGGTCAGATCGTTCGGAATGATTTGGAATTTTTTATTGGTCAGGGCGTTCCGCAGGACGCACGATCATCGCCTGCGGGAGAAAGAAAATGCCGATCATCAGGACCAACGACGGGACAGATATCTTCTACAAGGATTGGGGCTCTGGCCAACCGATCGTGTTCAGCCACGGCTGGCCGCTGTCGTCCGACGACTGGGACGCGCAGATGATGTTTTTCCTTAATCGGGGCTATCGCGTGATCGCCCATGATCGCCGTGGGCACGGCCGGTCAGCGCAAGTTGCCGACGGCCATGACATGGACCATTACGCCGACGACCTTGCGGCGCTGACCACGCACCTCGACCTTAAGAACGCCGTTCACGTCGGTCATTCCACGGGTGGTGGCGAGGTCGTGCATTACCTGGCGCGTCATGGCGAGAGCCGCGTGACAAAGGCGGTGATTATCGCTGCGGTGCCGCCGTTGATGGTGAAGACAGATGCCAATCCCGGCGGCCTTCCAAAGCAAGTCTTCGATGACTTTCAGGCGCAGGTGGCCACCAACCGTGCGCAGTTCTATAGGGATGTCCCTGCGGGCCCGTTCTATGGCTACAATCGGTCGGGTGCCAAACCTTCGGAAGGCGTGATCCAAAACTGGTGGCGCCAAGGCATGATGGGCGGTGCCAAGGCGCACTACGACGGCATCGTCGCCTTTTCTCAGACCGACTTCACCGAAGATCTCAAGAAGATCAGCGTGCCCGTGCTGGTGATGCATGGTGATGACGATCAGATCGTTCCCTATGCCGACTCGGGGCCGTTGTCGGCAAAGCTCCTAAAGAACGGAGTGCTGAAGACCTACAAGGGATTTCCGCACGGCATGCCCACCACGGAAGCGGCCACCATCAATGCCGATCTGCTTGCCTTCATCAAGGGATGAGCAGGCGAAGACTAACTGCGCCCGTGATGGCGGGTGAAACCCCCAGGGAGAAAAGATGTCCAAACTCGAAATGCTCACCCCGCAGAACAGCGCGATTGCCCTGATCGATTATCAGCCGGCCATGTTCCAGGGTGTTCAATCGCATGACCGCTTGGTCACGATTAACAACGTCCAGATACTCGCAAAGGCTGCCAAGCTTTTCAAAATACCGACGGTGCTGACGACGGTGGCTGCGGAGTCGTTTTCCGGCCCCTTCATGCCAGAAGTGGTCGAGGTGTTTCCGAACCACGACATCATCGACCGCACCTCGATGAATTCTTGGCTCGATGCTGGTTTCCGCAAGGCGGTCGCTGCGACCGGCCGCAAGAAATTCGTCATTGCGGGTCTGTGGACCGAGGCGTGCGTAATTTTCCCGACGCTGGACATGCTAAAGGAAGGCTACGAGATCTACATTGCCGCCGATGCTTGCGGCGACCTTTCACTCGAAGCCCATAACCGCGCAATGGAACGTGCCATTCAGGCAGGGGCGGTTCCTATAACCTCTTCGCAATACGCCTACGAGCTCCAGCAGGACTGGGCGCGAAGCGAGACCTATGAGGGGATGATGGACATTCAACGCGCGCATTCGCCCTACGGTGTCCAGATCCGCTTCTCGAAATGGGCGCTCGGCGAGCACGCGTCGGAGGGCGGCGCGAAGGCGGCCGAATAGCGCTCGCTATCTCCGCAATCGGGGGATCAGAGATGAAGATCTACCTTCTGTCGCTTGGCGCCGGCCTTTTGGTCGGCGTCATCTACAGCCTGATCAACATCCGCTCGCCGGCGCCGCCGGTAGTTGCGCTGATCGGCCTGCTGGGCATCCTCATCGGCGAGCAGTTGCCGCCGCTGGTGCGAGGCCTGCTGAGCCGGGAGCCGGCCGCGAACTCGTGGCATCATCAGGTTAAGCCGCATGTATTCGGAGATATGCCGAAAGGCGTGCGTCCGCCAGCGCCGCTCGTCTCTCCCGACGCGAAGGATAAAGCGTAATGCCGACACGTCGTACATTCATCGGGGCGGCCTCGGGCCTGGTGCTGCCGGGTCTTTCATCGGCCTTTGCCGCAGACGATCCAACTTCAAAAGGAGCCACCCGCGTGAGCGCCGATCTTGTTCTTCACCATGGCCTCTTTACCACCCTGGATCGCACCAATCCCACGGCAAGTGCCGTGGCCATCAAGGATGGGAAGTTTCTCGCGGTCGGCGGCGATCAGGAGGTGATGGCACATGCGGGTCCCGACACCCGCGTGATTGACCTCAAGGGCCGTCGCGTGTTGCCGGGCCTGATCGACAATCACCTGCACATCATCCGCGGCGGGCTGAACTTCAACATGGAGCTGCGCTGGGATGGCGTGCGCTCGCTCGCCGATGCCATGAACATGCTGAAGCGGCAGGTGGCGATTACGCCGCCGCCGCAGTGGGTCCGCGTTGTCGGCGGTTTCACGGAGCATCAGTTCGTCGAAAAGCGATTGCCGACCATCGACGAGCTCAATGCGGTTGCGCCGGACACGCCGGTTTTCCTGCTCCACCTCTACGATCGTGCGATCCTTAACGGCGCCGCGCTGCGTGCCGTCGGCTACACCAAGGATACGCCGAACCCGCCGGGCGGCGAGATCACTCGCGATGCGAATGGCAATCCGACGGGCCTGCTGCTGGCCAAGCCGAATGCGGGAATCCTTTATTCAACTCTTTCAAAAGGACCGAAGCTACCTTTCGAATATCAGGTCAATTCAACGCGCCACTTCATGCGCGAATTGAATCGACTCGGGGTCACCGGCGCCATCGACGCAGGCGGCGGATTCCAGAATTATCCCGATGATTACGCGGTGATTCAGAAACTGTCCGATGACGGCCAGCTCACCATCCGCCTTGCCTACAACCTCTTCACTCAGAAGCCGAAGCAGGAGAAAGAGGATTTCCTGAATTGGACGCAGACGTCGAAATACAAGCAGGGCAACGATTACTTCCGTCACAACGGCGCCGGTGAAATGCTGGTGTTCTCTGCTGCCGATTTCGAGGATTTCCGCCAGCCACGGCCCGACATGCCGCCTGAGATGGAGGGTGAACTGGAGGGCGTGGTGCGCATTCTGGCCCAGAACCGCTGGCCATGGCGGCTGCACTCCACCTATGACGAGACGATCTCGCGCTCGCTCGATGTGTTCGAGAGGGTCAATCAGGACATTCCGCTGCAAGGCCTGAACTGGTTCTTCGATCATGCGGAGACGATTTCCGATCAATCCATCGACCGCATCGCGGCGCTCGGAGGCGGCATCGCTGTGCAGCATCGCATGGCCTATCAGGGCGAATACTTCGTGGAGCGCTACGGACTCGGCGCGGCGGAGGCGACGCCACCGGTGAAGAAGATCATCGACAAAGGCGTGAAGGTTTCGGCAGGCACGGACGCGACGCGCGTTGCCTCGTACAATCCGTGGGTGTCGCTGGCATGGCTTGTTACCGGAAGGACCGTCGGTGGCTTGCGGCTCTATCCGCAGCGCAATTGCCTGGATCGGGAGACCGCATTGCGCATGTGGACGGAGAACGTGACGTGGTTCTCCAACGAGGAAGGCAAGAAGGGCCGCATTGCCGCGGGCCAGCTTGCCGATCTGATCGTGCCGTCGAAGGATTTCTTCTCCTGTTCGGAAGACGAGATATCGCATCTTACCTCGGACCTCACCGTGGTTGGCGGCAAGATGGTGTACGGCGCGGGCGATTTTTCCGCGCTGGACGAGAACGCGCCGCCGCCCGCAATGCCGGACTGGTCGCCGGTGCGCACTTTCAAGGGTTATGGCGCGTGGGGCGAGCCGGAGGGCGCGGGCAAGAACTCGCTGCGCCGGACAGCCATCAATCTTTGCGGATGCGCCAATGGCTGCGGCGTGCACGGTCATGACCATGCCACCGCCTGGTCCAGCAAGCTGCCGATTTCCGATCTCAAATCGTTCTGGGGCGCGCTCGGGTGTGCCTGCTGGGCAGTGTGACGTCGCGACGAAAGAGGTGCAATGAGTTGAAACCGCACAATGCTGTTAACAGAACACTCTCCGCTATCGCGCGTCCTGTCCTGACCGCTCCGATCGTCAGATGGATTGCGATGCTTGGTCTCTGCGCGGCTTATCTGCAAGGTGGGTTGAACAAGGCGTTCGATTTTTCGAGCGCGATCGCTGAAATGAATCATTTCGGATTGTCGCCCGCCGCGCTTTTTGCGGTGGCCACCATCGTTATGGAGCTTGTGGCATCAGCGCTCATTCTGACCGGCTTTTACCGATGGATCGGCGCGCTGTCGCTCGCCGGATTCACGCTGCTTGCGACCTTCGTCGCCTTGCGATTCTGGGAGATGCAGCCTCCGGAACGATTTATGGCCGCCAATTCATTCTTCGAACATCTGGGTCTGATCGGCGGCTTTCTGCTGGTTGCCTGGCACGACTTAAACCGGCATGAGTCTTCATCTTGAATAAAGAAGCAGCGAGCGAGCCTGTTCCTCCCAAGCCGGCCGGTGGATTTGCGCCACTGCGTCAGTCGGTCTTTGCGGTACTGTGGGCTGCGACCATCCTCGGCAACACCGGCAGCTTCATGCGGGATGTGGCGAGTTCATGGATCGTCACCGATCTGTCGGCATCTCCGGCGGCGGTGGCCATGATCCAGGCCGCCGGAACTCTGCCGATCTTTCTTCTCGCAATTCCAGCCGGCGTCCTGTCCGACATTCTGGATCGCCGGAAATTCCTGATCGCTATTCAGCTTATGCTGGGTTCGGTGAGCGCGACCTTGGTCGTGCTCTCACACTTCGGTCTGCTGACCGTCAATCTGCTGGTTGGATTGACTTTTATCGGAGGTATCGGCGCAGCGTTGATGGCGCCGACCTGGCAGGCCATCGTTCCGGAGCTCGTGCCGAAACGGGATCTGAAGAGCGCGGTCGCCCTCAATTCGCTTGGCATTAACGTCGCGCGCTCGATCGGGCCCGCGCTCGGCGGCCTGATGCTCGCGGGCTTTGGCGCTGCGGTGACCTACGGCGCGGACGTCCTGAGCTACGTATTTGTCATTGCCGCGCTGGTTTGGTGGAAGCGCGCGCCGCAGGCCGACGATGCGTTGTCGGAGCGCTTCTTCGGAGCTTTCAGAGCCGGACTGCGATATACGCGATCCAGCCGCGAGCTTCATATCGTGCTGCTGCGAGCCGCAATCTTCTTTGCCTTCGCAAGCGCGGTCTGGGCTCTCTTGCCGCTGGTGGCGCGCGGTCTCAACGGCGGCGCCGGTTTCTACGGCGTCTTGCTGGGTGCAGTTGGTGCCGGAGCGATCATCGGCGCGTTGGTACTGCCGGCGCTGCGGCAACGTCTCGACGCCGACGGGCTGCTTTTGAGATCGGCGGTCGTCACTTCGGCGGTCATGAGCAGTCTCGCTCTTCCGCTTCCTCAGTGGCTCGCATTATTTGCGATGCTGCTGCTCGGAGCGGCATGGATCGTCGCCTTGACCACGTTCAATGGCGCCGCTCAGGCCATTCTCCCGAACTGGGTCCGTGGCCGCGCGCTCGCCGTATATCTCATGGTCTTCAATGGAGCGATGGCGGGTGGCAGTCTTGGCTGGGGCGGCGTTGCCGGAGCTGTCGGCATCCCGACGGCGCTGCTGATCAGCGCCGCGGGATTGTTCGTGGCGGCTCTCATACTCAAGCGCATTGCTTTGCCGGCAGGCGAGGCGGATCTCACGCCATCGCGTCACTGGCCTGAACCGCTCACTTCCGATTCTGTCGAAAACGATCGCGGTCCGGTGCTTATCCTGATCGAGTATCGTATACCCCTCAATGACCGTCCGAAGTTCTTTGAGGGACTGAAGAAACTGTCACAGGCGCGGCTCCGTGACGGCGCTTATGGCTGGGGCATTACGGAGGATGCGGCTGATCCGGAGAAGATCGTTGAATGGTTTATGGTGGAATCGTGGGCAGAGCATCTGCGCCAGCATCATCGCGTATCGAACGCGGATGCCGATGTGCAGCGGGATACGATGAAGTATCATGTCGGTCCTGATGGCCCGGTTGTGCGCCATTTTCTCGCAATGGAATTGAAGTCGTTCCCGCCGGTTTCGGATGGAGGCTCATGAGACGCCGCGCCATTCCATGCGACATGCGGGCTTTGCCGCTCGTGCTGGCGCTTGCATTCTTGCCGAAGATGAATCAACCGGTCGCCGCCCAAGAAGCCGCCGGCCGACCCGCCTATCAGAGTTCGCGCTTCGACGAAGACTGGTCCGCCTTGCGTGATCCGGCGAAACGCACCGATCCGTTCGATCCGATCAAGTTTATTCCGCTGACAGCGGATGGTTCATGGTACATGACGCTCGGCGGCGAATTGCGCGAGCGGTTCGAATCGTCGCGCAATCCGCTGTTCGGGCTCGCCGCGCCAGCCCGCAACGACTACCTGCTGCAACGTGCATTCCTGTTTGCGGACGTTCATTACGGACCGAATTTCCGGACTTTCGTGGAGCTTGCGAGCGGACTGACGGCGGGCTGGTCCGGCACACCGCCAGCAACCCAGAAAAACGATCTCGACCTTCTGCAGGGTTTCGGCGAAATCTCGTTTCCGGTGGAAAAGGGCGACGTCACGCTGCGGGCAGGGCGACAGGAACTGAGTTTTGGATCATCGCGCCTTGTCTCTGTCCGCGACAGTCCGAATTTCCGGCGCTCGTTTGATGCCGTACGGGGGACATGGAACGTGTCGAAGGATGTCCGTGTCGATGCCTTCCTATCGCGGCCGGTCGCGCCCCAGCCGGGAGTCTTCGATGACGGTATGGACCAAAACCAGACCTTCTGGGGTGTCTACGCGACGGCTCCGGTCCCCGGCGTTCATTCCTTGAAAGCGGATTTGTATTATCTCGGCCTTGAGCGCAGGAATGCGAGCTTCGCTCAAGGGATCGCGGCGGAGCGCCGTGAAACCATCGGCACCCGGCTTTTCGGAAAGCGCGACGGGTTTGACTGGAACATGGAAGGTGCCTTTCAGTTCGGGTCCTTCGGCGCGTCGAACATCCGTGCATGGACCGTGTCGGGCGATGTCGGCTATACGTTTGCCGAGCTGCTGTTTTCGCCGCGGCTGGGTCTCAAGGCCGATGCCATCAGCGGCGACAAGAACCTGAAGGACGGCACACTGGGCACCTTCAATCCGTTGTTTCCGAAGCTGCCCTATTTCTCCGAAGCGAATCTGGTCGCGCCGATGAATCTGCTCGATCTCCAGCCCAATGTAACGCTCGCAATCACGCCGAAGGTCAGTTTGAACGTCGGCTGGAATCCCTTCTGGAAACAGGAAACCGCGGACGCGGTCTATTCCTCCGCGCTCGTTCCGGTCAAAGGCACAGCGGGTGGAGCGGGGCGTTTCATCGGTCAACAAACGAGTGCCACGCTGGCGTGGGCGGCAACGACGCATCTGAATATCGCCGGTACTTACGTTCATTACACTCCGGGCGATCGGGTCAAGCTGGCCGGCGGACAAGACGGTGACTTTGTTGCAGTCTGGGCGCAGTTTCTGTTCTGACGGCGAGGTGCGCCTGTCGTGAACGTACCTCGCCGTTGTCATTCAAACGCTCAACTCGCTCTCTCTATTTGCAAGAAGCAGACGGCCTTGATCCATTCCTGGCCGATGGTCGGACAACGCGTCACGGGAGTCCTAATAAAAACGGGCAGATGTATTTCTACGCAATTTACCCGCCGACGCGGCATCTGGCCGTGAAGGTCCGGTTATTCATCGATTTTCTTGTTGCACGGTTCAGTGCCGGTCCGGAAGGAAAGCTGAATACGGCGTCGCAAGCACACTGAATTACACGCGCCGCGTCGATTCCCGCACGATCAGTTCCGGTTGCAGGACAATGTGTTCCGATGCGACCGACCGCGTCTCGATCTCCCTGAGCAGAAGTTTTGCCGCGCCTCGTCCCATCTCGCGATGGCCGATGCGCACCGTCGTCAGCGGCGGGGAGATGAGATCGACCAGCGGCATGTCGTTGTGCCCTACCACCGACACATCGGCCGGACAGCGCAGGCCCAGGTTGCGAACGGCGTCGAGCGCGCCGAGCGCCAGAAGATCGTTGGCTGCGACGATGGCGGTCATGCCGGGATTGTTCTTCAACAGCGTGGCCGCAGGCCCCGCTCCAGCCTTGCGCGTATACTGCGAGGCTTCCTGGATGTGGACCGGCAGTCCGTGATGCTTCATCGCGCGCACGAAACCATCGCGTCGCAATGCGCCTGTCGAGACGCGCAGCGGCCCGGAGACGTGACCGATCTTTCGATGGCCGATTGACACCAGATGATCCACGGCGAGTTGCATGCCTCGTTCGTCGTCGGAGACAACCGACGAGACACGGTCGCGGAATTCGGCGCGGTTCACGAGTACGACGGGCAGATTGCGGTCCAGGCAATAGCCGACGACCTGGTCGTCGCTGAAGACGGTCGCGAGAATTAATCCGTCGACATGTTGATTCAGCAGACTATCGACGAACGCGATCTGAACCGATGCATCCTGACCGGCGTCGGCAATGATCGGTGAGTAGGATTCGGCCGAAAGGGTTTCGGTGATGCCGCCGAGTATCGGCGCGAACACCGGATTGGCGATGTCGGGCAGCAGAACGCCGATCAGGCGCGAGCGTCCGGTTCGAAGGCTCGCCGCGACGCGATTGGGCCGGTAGCCGTGCGCGCGGGCCAGTGTCTCGACCCGCGCCGCCACATCCTCGCCGACCAAGTGGCGCTTCTGCGGGTCGAGCGCGCGCGACACGGTTGAGGGATGCACCCCGAGCTCGTCGGCGATCTGTTTCAGGGTCATCGGTGCGGCGCGATTCATAAGGATATTCTGTAGCTTAGGTTAGGCTCGGGAGCGAGTATCGCAAATCGCTTGACTTCATGCAATCGATTGCATTATTCACGTGCAATCGATTGCATAATCAACGCACGTGGATGAGCGCCATGGTTGGATCGTCGGCCCCAAATCAGGATCGGAACGCCGAAAAAGGCGGCATCATTGAAACTCAGGAGGACGTGACTCCGGTGGTCCTTGCCGCGATGGCGGGGGCTTCCAATCCCCGGCTGCGGGAGGTTGCGGAATCGTTTGTCCGACACATGCACGCGTTCGCGCGCGAGGTGAATCTGACCGAGTCCGAGTACGACATTGGAATCGATTTCCTGAACCGCATCGGTCAGGCCACAAACGATCACCACAACGAGGGTATTCTGTTCGCCGACGCGATCGGCTTTTCGACGCTGGTGTGTCTGCTCAACAATGGCAATGCGGGCGCGACAGAAACGGCCTCGGCTCTTCTCGGTCCGTTCTGGCGCATGAACTCACCAAGAACCCCGAACGGCGGCTCGATCGTGCGTTCACCGACGCCGGGCCCGGATTTGTTCGTCTCAGGCGTTGTCGTCGATACCAACGGTGAGCCGATCGAAGGTGTCGAGGTCGACGTCTGGCAATCCTCGCCTGTCGGTCTTTACGAGAATCAGGATGACACGCAGGCCGATATGAACCTGCGCGGAAAGTTCACCACGGATGCGAAGGGACGCTTCAGTTTCCGCTCGGTCAAGCCCGCGGGATATCCAGTCCCGACAGATGGACCGGTCGGTGACATGCTGCGTGCGCAGCGACGTCATCCCTACCGTCCGGCGCACATTCACTTCCTTGGCTTCAAGCCCTGCTTCAAGACGCTGATCACGCAGGTGTTCGTCGATGACGACAAGCACCTGGAGAGCGACGTCGTGTTCGGGGTGACGCGTGCGCTGATCGGCGACTATCGCCGGCACGATGCGGGGACGCCGCCTGCCGGTGACGTGGCCCCTCCCTGGTACACCCTCGACTACAAATTCGTGATGGAAGCGGGCGAAGCCAAGCTTCCGGTGCCTCCCATCAAGTGAGATAAAAAAATGACTCTTTCTGTTTCCCTGAAAGACAAGGTCGTGCTGATCGTCGGCGGCGCTGGAAGTATAGGTGCCGCCGCGGCAATGGAATTTGCCCGAGGCGGAGCCAGGCTGATCATTACGTATCGCGGCCCTGAATTCGAGGCCGCTGCGCAAGCCGTGTTGCAAGCCCTGCCGGGCAAGGATCATTTGGCTTTCAATGCCGACGTTGCCGACACAAAGACACTGACGGTCCTGCGCGATGAAATCACGAATCGCTATGGACGGCTGGATATTCTGATCAACGCGGCCGGTTTTACCAAGCCCGTGCCGCACGCGGATCTTGATGCGCTCGACGACGACTTGATCGACCGGATGTTCGAAGTGAACTGGCGCGGCCAGTTCGCTACGATCCGCACGTTTGCGCCGCTGCTCAAATCTTCCGGCAACGGATTGATCGTGTCGCTTTCCTCGATTGCGGGAACGAACGGGATAGGATCGTCGATCGCTTATTGCGCAGCCAAGGCTGGCATCGATGTCATGACCAAGTCATTGGCGCGTGTGCTCGCCCCCCAGGTTCGCGTGCTCGCCGTGGCCCCAGGTGTTGTCGATACGGGTTTTGTTCCCAACCGTGGCTCCGATTTCAACGAGAAGGCTGCGTCGACGACACCGATGAAGAGAATCGGGACGGTTGATGACATTGCGGCCGCGATTCTGTCCTGCGCAACTCTTCTGACCTTTTCCACCGGCACCACCATCGTTGTCGATGGCGGCAGAGCTCTCTGAGAAAGTTTAGACATGCGCGAACCTCGCCAGAAGATTTTCATCACCTGCGCCGTGACCGGCAACCTGACGACGCCGGAGCAGACGCCGCATCTGCCGATTACGCCGGAGGAGATTTCCGATGCCTGCCTTGGTGCAGCGGAGGCGGGCGCGGCCATCGTGCACATCCATGTCCGCGACCCGGCGACGGGTAAGCCGTCGATGGAGCTTGAATACTACCGTGACGTGGTCGAGCGCATCCGCGCGCAGAACACGCAATTGATCCTGAATATTACGACGGGGCCAGGCGGGCGCTTCGTCCCGTCACACGATGAGCCACGCATCGCCGCGCAGGGCACCACTTTGATGGCGCCGGAGAAGCGCGTCGCACATATCGAGGCACTTCGGCCCGAAATCTGCACCATCGATCTCAACACCATGAATTCCGGCGGCGAGGTTGTCATCAACACGCCCGGCAATGTGCGCCGGATGGCCAAGGTAATGCGTGACGCGGGTGTGAAGCCCGAGGTCGAATTGTTCGATTCAGGCGATATCGCGCTGATGAACGATCTGATCCGAGACGGCACACTCGAAGGTCCGGTGCTCTGCTCGTTCGTGATGGGCATACGCTACGGATTCCAGCCAAGTCCTGAAACCGTCCTCTATGCACGAGACTTGCTGCCGGCGAGTGCCGAGTTCACAGCGATCGGCATCGGCAAGGCCGCCTTCACGACGGTCGCGCAATCCTATCTCGCGGGTGGGCATGTCCGCGTCGGACTGGAAGACTCGGTCTATCTGGCGCGCGGCCAGCTCGCGAAGTCCAATGCGACCATGGTGGAGAAGGCGCGGCGCATCGCCGAGGATCTCGGCGCGCAGATCGCAACACCTCGCGAAGCACGAGAAATTATTGGACTGCCGACACGCCTTGCCGGCGCGTCGCGTGTGGCCTGAAAGGATTTGAGATGACACTGGCAACAGAAAAGGCCGCGGCGATTGCGCCTGTATTCGAGGCAACCTCGCTCCGTCTGAATGCGAAGGCGGCGGATGTCGCTTCGCTTGCACCGACGCTCGAGCGGCAGATGTTGTCGCGCGGACCGGACGACGTCATCGTGGAAATCAAGGCGGCGGGCGTCAATCCGTCCGACGTCAAGGCCGCTACCGGACTGATGCCTTATGCGGTGTTTCCGCGCACGCCGGGGCGTGACTTCGCCGGTGTCGTGGTCGACGGTCCCGCCGAATGGCTCGGGCGCGACGTGTTCGGCTCATCCGGCGATCTCGGCATTCGGCGCGACGGCACTCATGCGACGCATCTTGTAGTCGAGGCGGCGGCCCTGGTCGAGAAGCCGAAGAGCATTTCGATGGATGAAGCTGCGGGCATCGGCGTGCCGTTCGTGACGGCGATTGAAGGGTTTCGCCGGACGGGGATGCCGACGCCGCGGGAAACGGTTCTTGTTCTCGGGGTCAACGGCAAGGTCGGGCAGGCGGCTGTGCAGCTTGCGACCTGGCGCGGCGCGAAAGTGATCGGTGTCGTCCGCAAGGACGAACCTTACGAAGGCCACACCAATGGTCCCGTCGATATCATCAATTCCGCCGAGATCGACATTGCAGCCCGCGTTCGTGAACTGACCAACGGCAGGGGTGCGGACATCGTTTTTAACACCGTGGGCGATCCGTATTTTCAGGCTGCCCACAAATCCCTGGCGCTCGCCGGCCGCCAGATCCTGATCGCCGCGGTAGACAAGATTGTTCAGTTCAACATTCTCGAGTTTTATCGCGGCCGGCACACCTATGTCGGGATCGATACGCTGGCGTTTTCGTCGGTGGCGAGTGGAGATGTTTTGCGCGAGGCGCTTTCGGGCTTCGCGAGCGGGCATCTGAAGCCCTATCCGATCTCAGGCAGTGCGGTCTATCCGCTGTCGGACGCCAAGGCGGCATACAGTGCAGTGATCGGGTCGTCGCGCGACCGCATCATCTTCAAGCCGTCGGCCTGATCATGCATATCACGCGCTTTGAACAGGCTCCCACATACTTCCCGCCGGAGCATCATGACATGCGTTGCCTGCGGCTGCAGGGCCAGGAGGCGGGACCGTCGGATACACTTTGGCTCGGCATGTCTCAGATACTGCCCGGTGGGCATACGTCGCTGAATGCCTCTCCAATCGAGAAGCTCTATTTCGTCATTGAAGGTGAGCTGACGGTGGAAACGCCGGATGGCGAAAGCATTCTCCAGCCATTCGATTCGTGCCGCGTCGCGCCCAATGAAGCGCGGGCGCTAAAAAACAAGACCAACAAACCCGTCATCGTCCTCCTCGCGATGCCGCTTGCGGCGGCGCGGCAGGATCAGGCACCGGCACGTTAAACGAGATCAGGAAACAATCGGGAGAGCATGATGTCAGAGAGCGTCGCGAAGCCGGCCAGAAAGCCGTTCTATAAGATACTTTATGTGCAGGTATTGACTGCGATCGTCTTTGCAGTCGTTCTCGGTCACTACTATCCGTCGTTCGCAGTGGAGATGAAGCCGCTCGGTGACGGCTTCATCAAGCTGATCAAGATGGTCATTGCACTGGTCATATTCTGTACTGTCGTGTCGGGCATCGCCGGCATGCAGGACATGAAGAAAGTCGGGCGTGTCGGCGGAAAGGCCCTGCTTTATTTCGAGGTTGTCTCCACGGTTGCGCTTTTGATCGGAATGATCGTGGGCAATTTTGTAGCCCCCGGCGCGGGCTTCAATGCCAGTCCAGCAAGCCTCGATGCCAAGGCTGTTGCGCAATACGCAGGCAAGGCAAAGGAACAGTCGATCGTCGAATTCATTCTGAACATTATTCCAAACACGATCATCGACGCGTTCGCGCGCGGTGACATTCTCCCAGTGGTCATGATTTCCGTTCTGTTCGGCTATGTGCTGTCCAGACTCGGCGATCCGGCCAAGCCGGTGCGTGATGTGATCGATGCGGGCTCAGAACTGGTTTTCGGAACCATCAATGTGATCATGCGGCTCGCCCCCATAGGAGCATTCGGGGCCATGGCATTCACCATAGGGCGATATGGCATCGGGTCTCTTGGGCCGCTGCTGAAATTGATAGGCGTGTTCTATCTGACATCTCTCATCTTTGTGTTCGGCGTTCTCGGCCCCATTGCGATGTGGGCTGGTTTCAGCATCTGGAAATTCCTGATCTACATCAAGGAAGAGATCCTGATTGTTCTCGGCACGTCGTCTTCCGATCCGGTGCTGCCGAGCCTGATGGCAAAGCTGGAAGGACTTGGTTGTTCGAAGCCGGTTGTGGGGCTGGTTGTGCCGACCGGCTATGTCTTCAATACCGACGGGTCGTCGATTTACATGACGCTCGCTGCGTTGTTCGTGGCGCAGGCGACCAACACCGATCTCTCGCTCACCCAGCAAATCGCCATTTTTGCGGTCGCTATGTTGACCTCAAAAGGAGCCAGTGGCGTGACCGGCGCGTCCTTTATCGCTCTCGTCGGCACTCTTTCCGTTGTGCCGACCATTCCGGTGGCCGGCATGGCGCTCATCCTCGGCATCGACCGTTTCATGAGCGAAGCGCGCGCGCTGGTGAACGTGATTGGAAATGGCGTTGCGACAATCGTGATCTCACGGTGGGAAAATGAGATCGATGTCGAACACATGCGCGCCGTTTAG
>NZ_BBPW01000045.1:0-5773 GCF_001028545.1 Treponema endosymbiont of Eucomonympha sp.
TATAACAGCAGTCATCCCTCCGGTTAAAAGCCGAAAAGAGCAGAGAGCGTACAGTCATGAGCTGTATCGGGCACGGCACGTCATTGAAAACGTCTTTCGCGCCCTCAAGCGCTGGCGGGGAATTGCTGTGCGCTATGCAAAGCTCACCGCTTCCTTCATCGCCGCCATTCATGTCAGGTGTTTGTTCCTCTACCTTTAAGTCCACACTACCTAGGGCGTGTTCACGCGACTAAAATATGATAAAATAAGGCGTAGAACTAACCGAAGCAAAGATTCTTTTGCTGGATTCAACGTCGGTTAAGGCGCACCCCGGCGCTCACGGAGCGTTAAAAAAAACGGAAAGCAGGCGATAGGAAAGTCGTGCGGGGACTGGAACACAAAGATACACGCAATATCGGCAGGCGACGCGGCACTTGTGAAGTTCAGCCTGTCTACAGGGAATGCTTCCGACGCGAAAGTGGGGAGGTCTTTGCTGAAAAGTGTAAGGGAACGCGAAAGCGCTATGCTGTTTGTGGACAAGACGTATGAAGGTAACGAAACAGTTGCAAAGGACAACGTGGCTTTACTCCTGTCATGCCGCCGAAGCATTGCCGCAAAAAAACTGCGGGATTATGACCGCGAATTATACAAGGAGCGCAGTGGCATTGAGCGATTTTTCCGCCGCGTGTGCGCCCGCTCCGCTGGAACCCTGACAAAAACGCCCCGCTCTGCTATACTCCTCCTATGGTTATCGCATCGATTGATTTGAAAGGCGGCAAGGTCGTGCAGCTGAAAAACGGGAAAGATCTCATGCTGGAGCGCGACAATCCCGACGCGCTTATCGAAGAGTTCAGCGTCTACGGCGAGACGGCGGTCATCGATTTGGATGCCGCGCTCGGCAACGCTCTTCAGGACGGCGAGACGGCAAACGCCGGAATTTTAAAGCGGCTGCTCCGCAAGGGCAACGTCCGCGCAGGCGGCGGCGTCCGCAGCGCGGCGAAGGCGAAAGAATTGGTGTCGCTCGGCGCAGAAAAGGTGATAGTCGGCTCGCAGGCATTCCTTCCGGCAGGCAGGCACGGGGCGGCGGGTGTTTTGAATACGGCGTTCCTCGGCGAGCTTGAGCGCGCAGTCGGCAGGCAGCGCGTCATCATATCGGTGGACGCGCTCCACGGCGACATTGCGGTGAAGGGTTGGACGGAAACCACGGGAATCCGCCTGCTCGACGGCGCACGGGAAGCCGAAAAGCATTGCAGCGAGCTGTTGTTCACCTGCGTTGAACGCGAAGGCTGCATGAAGGGCACCGACCTGAGCCTTGTGAAAGAACTCCGCGCGGTGGTGGACTGCCGCTTGGTGGCGGCGGGGGGCGTGGCGTCGGTGACGGAAATCGCGGAGTTGGAGCAGTGCGGCTGCGACGTGCAGCTCGGAATGGCGCTGTACACGGGCGCGGTGTCACTCAAAGACGCGTTCATCGAGTGCCTCAACTGGGAAAAGGTGCCGCTCGTTCCGGTCATAGCGCAAAGCCCTGCGGGAGAAGTGCTGATGATGGGCTATGCGAACCGCGAGGCGTTCCATAAGAGCTTCGACACGAAAAAGCTGACGTTCTGGAGCCGCACCCGTAACGTGCTCTGGACGAAGGGCTTGCACTCGGGCAAATATCTTGGCATCGTCCGCCTCCGAGCTGACTGCGACCGCGACACGGTGCTGGCGACCGTTGTACCGCACGGAGAAGTGTGCCATACCGGCTCGTGGACATGTTTTTCCTCCGAGCCGGACGAGTCACCAACGCTCGACTGGCTGTACCGGGTTAACCCAAAATCCTGCGGCGCGGAAACCATAGCGCGACTCGATCAGTTCTGCGAAGGAGGCGCGGGCGGGGAGCAGCCAGAGTCGAACGGCGGGTTTGTTCCCCGTTGTGCCGACATGCTCGATGCGTTGACTTCATTCATGCGGAAAGAAGATATCGCGTGGAAAGACGTATTCAACGAGCTTGACCGAAGGCGCAAACAGTAGCGTGTTTCAGATAACGGCTAGGCGACGTGGACTGGGAGGTGGATGTAAAGGAAAAACACCTTCCAGGCCACGTCGCCTAGGGAGTGTGGACTAAAGAGGAGGAGAGAGGTAAAATGGGAAACATGAATGAAATACTCCACAGCAAACTACGGAATATTTCATTAAAATCGTTTTCGGCACCCTCAAACGCTGGCGAGGAATCGCTACGCGCTACGCAAAACTCACCATTTCCTTCATCATTGCTATTCATATCAGGTGTTTTTCCTTTACATCTACCTTCAAGTCCACACTACCTAGCCCTCCCAGCCCAGCCGGAACTCTAGCGCCATATCCGCCGTTACCGGCGTGCCGGGGGGGGGCATCTGGCTTATCACGTAGCCTTCGCCCTCGATAAGAATGCGTAAATCGTCGCGCGTCAGCAGCGGTGCCAGCAGGCGCTTGGGGGTGCCCGTAAAATCGGGCAGCACCGCGCCGACGGAAACCTCCGGGATTTCGGGGACAGAAATGACGCCCGAATGCGAAAAAAACGCCGCTCCCGCGCGCGCAAAGCCTATATGGTCGATAATCATGCTTGCCGCCTCTGCGATGACCGGCGCGACAATGCGCCCCGCATACGTTTCGCCCTTCGCTTTGGCAATTACGATATACAGGATTATTTTCGGGTCTTCCGCCGGAAACACCGCAATGCAGTTCGACACGAAATCCGTCTGGCTGTAGCCGCCGCGCTTTTCGTCGCGCATTTGCGCCGTGCCGGTCTTTACCCCGATGCTCACGTCGCGCAGTGCCGCCCGCGTACCCGTCCCGCTCGCCGCCACGGTCTCCATATAGCTCAGAACAGCCCGCGCCGTCTCTTCCGACAGCACACGCTCTTTTCGCTCCGCCTCGCGCTGCGGCAGGACCTTCCCCACACGGTCGGTAACACGGGAAATCACCGAAAGCGGCACCGGAACGCCCCCGTTCGTAAGCGCCATCGCCGCCTCGACCATTTGCAGCGCCGACACGCCTATCTCCTGCCCTATGGATATCGTCGGCTTCGAGCGCGCCGTCCACAGTGCGTCCTCCGGCGTCCTGACCATACCCCGCGTTTCGCCCGGCAGCTCGATGCCCGTCTTGCTCCCGAAGCCCAGCGCCCGGAGCAGAGCCAGAAAGCGTTCCGCGTCTATCCGCTCGCTCATGCAGGCAAGCGCTACGTTGCACGAATACTTGAGCGCGTCCCGCGCCGTGATATTCCCGTGTCTGCCGAGGCAGCCTATGCGAATAGTTTGCCCGTTCGGAAGCTGGCGCTCGTATTTCCCGTCGCAGTAAAAGGTGTCGTCCTCGCGGATAGCGCCCGCCTCCAGAAAGGCGGCGACCGAAAAAATCTTGAATACCGACCCCGGCTCGTATGCGGTAACGGCGGGGCGGTTGAGGCGCTCGGCGTCGCCCGCCTGCGGGTATTTGTTCAAATTCGCGGAAGGCAGGCTGATATAGGACAGCAGCTCGCCGGTCTTTGCGTCCGCCGCGAGCAGCATCATGCTTTCAGCCCGCGTATCTTTCAGCGCTTTGCGGGCGATGCCTTCCAGTTTGTATTGCAGGCTGGCATCGATAGTCAGGTATACGTTGCTGCCGTGCACCGCCGTGCTGGAATCCCCCGAGCGGCGCGGGCTGAGCGCGTCCTGCAACGCGTATTCCACGCCCGAAAGCCCCTGCCCCGCGTCTCCCATATAGCCGATAAGCTGGGAAGCGAGCGCGTTCTCCGGGTATATGCGGCCGGGAATGCGGTCGAAAAACACGCCGCTCAGCTTTGCTTCCCGGATAGCGCGCTGTGCCGCTTCGTGTTCGGCTTCAGACAGCTTCTTTTTAAGGTAGAGAAAATTGTGTTTCGCCCCGCTGATTTGCGCTTTTACCGCGGCGGGCGAAAGCCCCGCTATCGGCGCAAGCACTGCCGCCGCTTTGTCGGCGTCACCCACCGCCGACGGCGTTACCGCAAGGTGGTAGAAAAAGGTCGGAACGGCGAGCGGCTTGCCGTTCCGGTCGACAATCTGCCCGCGCTCCGCCGGTTCGGCGGTCCGGCTCGGCTCGGTGATTCCGCCCGCGAATGCGAGTTTAGCGTATGACGCTATGACGTAGCCCGCCATGATGACGCCGGCGACGCCGAGTATGATAAGCCGCGAGCGGGGAAAGAAGTTATTCACCGGAGGCTCCGCGAAGCGCCTTTCCGAGTGTGCGCTGGACGAGCACAAAGCCGTAGTCGCGGGAATCGACCGATTCCCGATAGTTGTCGCCCACGGCAAAGAGCGTCCCGTCGGGAACCGCCGAGCTGTACTTCATCTGTTGATATTGCCGCTCGCTCAGCGGAATTTCAAGCGCCCGCGAATGAGCCGCGTCCGTAACGCGGACGCTATGCCCCGAATCCGACGAATACTCCAGCGCGTCTCCCGCAAGAGCGACGCAGCGTTTTATCACGGGCGCGCCGCGCACAATAAAAACAACCACGTCGCCCCGCTTCGGCGAAGCCCAGCGCACGAGCAGTTCCGCGCCGAACGGCTTTGCGACGCCGTATGCCAGCTTATATACGGGAATCAGTTCGCCTTTATGCAATGATTGTTCCATTGAAGCCCCCGACACGAGCACTATATCAAAAACGAACAGTTTAAGCGCGGCTCCGAGGCACAGTCCGAACGCTATCAGCATATACGCGCCGCCTTTCATTGTGTGCGTTTTTTTCATAAGCCGGGGAGGATTCTAAATATGTGCGGCGAGTGTGTCGATAGAAGGGACATGAAAGTTATAAACTGCCTCGACGCGTCCGCAGAGATTTCTCCGGCACGGCGCGGCGGAGCCGCATTGTTTAGCCCGGCGCATACCCGCAGAAGACGGGGGAGAACGGCGGCGCGCCCGGTTTCCGCCGGCTCGCTGTTTTTCAGCGGGGCAGGGATACGGGAGAGCTTCCCGCAGCAGGTCGCACCGCCGGACAGCAACCGAAACCATATACGCGCCGCAGGCAGAAAAGCGGCGCAGAGCATAGTCCGTTTCCGCGTCCCGTGCATACTCGCCGCCGCGGGGTGCGCATTCGGGTTTGCGCTTTGGAAAAGCGGCGCATACCTCAATATCCTGCCCGCAACGCAGCGCCTTGTTCCGCAGGACACAGCATTAGCCGACGGCGAGGTTCGGGCTGAGAGCGAGCCGCTTCAAGCACTCGCGCTCCCGGACGCAGCACCGGCTGACGGCGGGGCGGCGCGTTTTTCCCTGCCGTCAGCAGGCGAAACGGAGGCGCAGGAGGGCGCTCCCCACGAAGCCGCCCAAACGCCTGAGTCGCCTTCCAGAGCGGTTTCGTATGCCGCGTATTCGGTGCGGCAGGGGGACACGCTCTCCGGAATTGCCAAAAAGTTTTCGCTGGCGCATATCTCCACGCTGATTTCGGCAAACGACATACGCAACGCGCGGGCGCTCCGCGCCGGTCAGACGCTGCGGATTCCGTCGGCGGACGGAATCGTCTATCGGGTAAAAAAAGGGGACAATCTGTCGGGCATTGCGGCACGGCATAAAATCGCGTATGCGCAGATACTCGACGCGAACGCGCTGAGCTCGGAGATGATTCGCGCCGGACAGACGCTGTTCCTCCCCGGCGCGACGCTCGATTCGGAGTCGCTTAGACAGGCGGCGGGCGAGCTTTTCGTTTCGCCGCTCGCCGCGTCGTGGCGGCTCGCGTCTCCGTTCGGCTTGCGCGCCGACCCGTTCACCGGCGTGCAGAGCCGCCACACCGGAATAGACATGGCGGCAAAGTCGGGGACGCCGATACGGG
>NZ_BBPW01000046.1:0-5733 GCF_001028545.1 Treponema endosymbiont of Eucomonympha sp.
CCTGAACGTTACCGGCCAAACCCCGCCGTATCTGCTCGGTGACGAGCGCCTCGACCCGCTCGATTTCTTCCTTAGTCATCGCGGTGGGGTGCGAAAAGTCGAAGCGCATCCGCTCCGCCGTAATGTTGGAGCCCTTCTGCGCCACGTGCTCGCCGAGCACCAGCCTCAAAGCCTTGTGCAGCAGGTGCGTCGCCGTGTGGTACCTCGTCGTAATCTCCGAATGGTCGGCAAGACCGCCCCTAAACGCCTGCTCGCTTCCGGCGCGGCTCGTCTCCTGGTGCTTTTTGTACGCCTCGTCGAATTCGGCGCGGTTCACGGTCAGACCGTTTTCGCCCGCAAACTCCTCGGTCAGCTCCACGGGAAAACCGAAGGTGTCGTAGAGCCGGAACGCGACGCGCCCCGGTATCATCCGCGCGGGATTCTTGCGCAGGTTCGGCAGGAGTTTCTCAAACTCCGCCTCGCCCTTTTTGAGCGTCTCAAGGAACTTATTCTCTTCGCGCATAAGTTCGGCTACGATAAAATCTTTCTTTTCGCTGATTTCGGGATAATAGTGTCCGTACAAGCCGACGACGCCCTGCGTCAATTCCTCGAATAATATGTCGGCAAGACCAAGTTTCCGCGCGTGGCGCACCGCGCGGCGAATCAGGCGGCGGAGCACGTAGCCCGCGCCCACATTCGACGGCAACACGCCTTTCGGGTCGCCGATGATGAATACCGCCGCACGCACGTGGTCGCAGATGACGCGGATTGAGCGGTCGTCTTCCGCGTTTGCGCCGTATCTTTTGCCCGTGATTTGCTCAATGCGCCCGATGACCGGACGGAACACTTCCGTGTCGTACACGGACTTTTTGCCTTGCAGTATCGCCACCGTGCGCTCGACGCCCATTCCGGTATCCACGCACGGGCGCGCGAGCGGCGCATAGCTGCCGTCCGCACCTTTGCGGTATTGCATGAACACGTTGTTCCAAATCTCAAGGTATTTTCCGCAGCGGCACCCGGGTCGGCAGTCGGAGCCGCAGGCGGGCGCGCCGACGTCATAGAATATTTCGGTGTCCGGTCCGCAGGGTCCGGTCGCGCCGGCCGGTCCCCACCAGTTGTCTTCGCGCGGCAAAAAATGAATGCGCTCTTTCGGTAACCCCAATGATTCCCACACCGTCGCAGATTCGCCGTCGCGCGGTGCCTTGCCGTCTCCGGCAAACACCGTTACGGACAGTTTTTCGGGCGGTATGCCCAGCCACTCGCTTTTGGTGAGGAATTCGTAACTGTAGCCTATGGATTCTTTCTTGAAGTAGTCGCCGAGCGACCAGTTGCCGAGCATTTCAAAAAACGTGAGGTGGCTCGCGTCCCCGACGGAATCAATGTCTCCGGTGCGAATGCATTTCTGGCAGCCGATGAGCCGCTTTCCGGCGGGGTGCGGTTCGCCCATAAGGTAGGGCACGAGCGGGTGCATTCCCGCGGTGGTGAACAGCACGGTCGGGTCGTTTTCGGGAATCAGCGATTTGCCGGAAATCTCCGCGTGCGCGCGCAGCTTGAAAAAATCCGTATACTTTGCGCGCAGTTCGTTCGCAGTCATTGTGCGCCCAGTATGGTTACAATATTTTTTAATGTCAAGCGACGGGAAGGGTGCGTTCGGCTTCGCCGAACGTCCGAATTCCTTCAAGGAACTCGGCATAAAGGTGTACCTACAGAAAATTCGGCAAATAGGCAAAGCCTGCGTGCGGACAGTTTGCGGCATAGAGGTAAAAGCGGACGAAAGACAGAGAGGCGCAAGGCATATAGGCAAGCCTCTTTTCCCCGCCTCTCGATAAACCGGCGTACCGGGCGTAAAAGAACAGGGCTTTCGCCCTGCTCTTTTACCTTATATGCCTATTTTTCTGCCCCGTGGAAAGCCCCGGCGACCAGCTTCGGTAGACAAAAAAGCCTTCATTCGTCTTTTAGCCGCAGCGTGGGGTCACGCGGCTGTTTTACTACGTCGTCCTGATATACCGCATCGGTACGATTTGGAAGCGACAACCCCGTATTACTATTAGTCTTGTCCCAAAGAACAGTGAATGCCCTTGTACGCGGTTCAAGCGTCGCAATTGCGCCGATAGTCGAGCCTTCCCAGCTATAATATATAGTGAATATTCCCGTTTGGTCTCGGTGAATGACAAAACCGCCAGCGCTGTCCTTTTTTTTAACTTTCCAGTCAAACACATCAAGCAACTTTCCGTCGTCAGTATTCACGAGAAAAAACACGCCCCTATCCGTCGATAACTCATAACTGCCGGGAGACTGGCTGTCAAATCGAACGCACCCGCCGCTATAGATACTATTAAAAAGAAAAAACCGTCCGTCGGAAGATACGCGGAAATTATATGCCGCGTTCCCCAGCAACAGAACGACTGTTCCCGCATTTCCGTCAAACTTATACAGCGATTCTCTGCCCTGCTCCGCCGTTTCCCTGAGAAAAAAGCACTCCTTTCGGTCTTTTGCAAATTGGACTTCGCCCACTCGTGAACGCCGTCCCACGAGCCGAGCAAGCACGTTGTTTTGAGCGATCGGCTGTCCTGTGCGTAGAGGTTCAGCGTATGTGCTTTAGCCCCGCTCATGTTGTACGCCAGTCGCTCATTGTTTTTCAGCGGCTCAAACGTGGAAACTATGCGCTGCGCTCCGGCGGCGGCTATGCGGAACAGGAGCAGCAGCGCTAAAGCACAGGTTTTGCCGTGCATTTGTACCCCGTCTATTTTCACAGTTCCGCTCTTCATAAATCGCTCGGCAGCCTCGTGCGCGGGCAAACCGGAAAGCTTTCCACTTGATGCCGATTGCTGCGCACCGCGCGCTTTGCTATAGTGCGCGGCGTTGTACCCTTCGGGAGGATTGTAGCGCGGCGCCGCCCGTGCCTTATGCTTGCCCAAACCCGGCGGATAGATAAAGCCTATAGCGGCAAAACTCCTTTTTCGCTCCCCGCCGCAGGACGAATATGGGTCGTAATTTATAAAGTATGACGCATAATTTGTAACCCCCAGCGCATAATTTTCAAATTGCGTCTCATAATTTACAAATCCCAGCGCATAATTTCCAAATTATGGGGTATAATTTTCAAATCCTGTCTCATAATTTTCAAATTATGGCGTATAATTTTCAAATTGCGAGGCATAATTTGAAAATCCTGTGTCATAATTTATAAATTGCGGGCAGGATTTTACGCGACCCGGAGGCATATCCGCCCTATTCGGGCACGTATCCTTGCGGACGCGCGCGGGGAGAACACCGCGCGCGAGACACCGAAAATATGTTTGAAAGGCGCGCGTATTCCGCTTGACATTTTATTGCACGGCGGCTAATATATATAAAATCGGTCAGCATATTTGCGCAAAAGACGGTTAATATGGAGGAAAATCATGGCGAATACAAGATATAAGTGTATCAAATGCGGTACTGGAACGACTGCATCAAGTCATCCTCTTGTAGGAAAATGTGGGAAGGGCGGCGGGCACGAATGGGTTGTTGAAGACGGGCAACCGCATCGCTGGAAATGTATAAAATGCGGCGCTGGACAATCTTCTTCAAGTCACCCTCTCGTAGGAAGATGCGGAAAAGGCGGCGAACACGAGTGGGTTGAATCTTGATTTCAATATATGTTTAGGATAAGTATTGGATACTAATTCGCTGTTCTATACCAGACAGTCGAGCGGACACACAGAACTTTAGGAGACATGTTGTTTTTGAAGCAGTTGCCAAAAAAATAAAACTGGTATTAGGGTGTAACAATGGAAGAAATACAGGACTTTTTGGAACAATATGCTCTTGCTGAATACGAGGAAAAAGAACCAAATATTTTTCAAATTGCTCGCTTCCCTCATTATGAAAATGTCAGCAGCAATGTCTTAGAATACTTTCTTAAATATCCGACTGTGTTGCAATCATTGCTGAGTTGCATTTCAAATAAATATGATGCATCAAAATATATTACCATTTATCGAGAAGCACAAACAAAAAACAATAAAAAAATTGATATTTTAATAAATACCGATAGGTATATAATCGGTATAGAAAACAAAATCAACGCTCCGCTATACAATCCAGTGAATGATTATTGTGAATATTTACAGGAACTGGCTGCAAATGAACATAAAGAAATGGTATTTATTGTTTTATCGAAAAACAAAGTCCCGAAATGTGAAAAATATGTGAATATATTATATTCAGATTTTGCGTTTGCATTACGCAAAAATTATGCTAAATTATTGAGCAGTCTTGGACACAGGTATTTCTTTCTGCTTAACGAGTATGTCGAGAATATTGAAAGCTTTAACGGAGGCTTATATATGAACGATGAATTTGTAAAAATTGCTCGGATTGATAACAACAGTGATAAAATATCACAAATTGTCATCGAGGCTGGAAAATTGAGAAAAGAATTTCGCAACACCGCTGATCGTATATTGGCAGATTTGAAAGACGATAACAAATCGTTCAAAAAAACATGGTGTTGGGATGCTTTTGAAGAGGGTAACTATTTGTGTTATATCGCTGTATTTCAGGATTATTATTTAGACGGTGACGAACAACACAACGTTACTATTGATATTAATGTTTCTGCTAGTGGCTATTCAGTTGAGATATTTGAACGGAACGGACAGTTTGATAATGTTTTTAAGGACGGTTTAAAAAATATAATACCGGATTTATCTGAAAAGTATCGTGTTTTAGGTATCCGGTATCGTTACAACACGGAATATGATTTTCAGGAGTATGACCAATTAATAATGACTCTGAAAGGAGTATTGAAAAATTTTGCGGATTACGATGAACGCAAAAAGCCCAGCACATAGCATACGGTTTACGCTCCGCTGTTTCGTTCTCCGTCTGGAGAAATCCCAGTCGGCGCTGACGTTTGCTGTGGCTACCGAACGATATGCGGGCGGTAGCCATAAAGTTGCTTATTAAGCGAATTTACCGAAAGGCGGGGAGGCGGAAACGTTTCCTCGCCTTTTTTACGCCCGGACGCAGGGTTTGCCGAAGGGCGGAAAGCGGAAAAAGGAGGCTTTATCTACGCCGCGAGTTTTTTCAGAAAACTCGGTAGCAAGCCGAAGGCTTGTGGCAGTTCCCTCAAGGAACTCGGACGCACGCTTGCGGTGTGCTATTCCACACCGCAAGCGTGCGCGCTATACTGCGCGGCATGAACTCGTCTGCGATACAGGACGCGGTCGCCGCCGCGCGGAAAATCGTCATTAAAATCGGCTCGAACACGCTGGCGCGCAAGGACGGCACGATAGATATAGACTTTATGAACGGCTTTGCCTGCCAGTGCGGGGCGCTTATGGGCGCGGGCAAGCAGCTCGCGCTCGTGTCGTCGGGGGCGCAGGTGGCGGGGGTCTCGACGCTCGACCGCTGGTCGCGCAAAACGGACATTCACTACCGGCAGGCGCTGTGCGCTATCGGGCAGGTGGAGCTTATGGACAAGTGGCGGAGCGCGTTCAGCCGCTGCGGCATTCATATCGGGCAGCTTCTGTTCACGAAGGAGGACTTTCAGGACGATCACCGGACGCTCAATATGCGGAACACGCTGTTTACGCTGCTCGATGAAGGCGTGGTGCCGGTCATAAACGAGAACGATTCGGTTACGTTCGACGAAATCCGAATCGGCGACAACGACAACCTGAGCGCGCTGACGGCGATTCTGTGGAACGCCGATTTGCTCATTCTGTTCAGCGACATAGACGGCATTTTCACCGACAACCCCAAGAC
>NZ_BBPW01000047.1:0-5701 GCF_001028545.1 Treponema endosymbiont of Eucomonympha sp.
TGGGTGGAAACTCCAGCGAAGCCCGCTCGGTAGCCGCGGCAGACGCTTACCCGTATTACGGCATTTAGGCTGTCGCCCTTCGGTCAGCCCGCTCGGTAGCCCCGCTGGTGGAAACTCCAGCGAAGCCTTCACGATAGCCGCCTACCCGTACTACTGCTTTATATCGCCTGTCGGTTGGATTGCTCGGCAGGCAACTGGACGGCACCCGTCGCCCTTCGGCATATTGCTCGGTAGCCCCGCTGGTGGAAACTCCAGCAAAGCCCGCTAGGTAACCACAGTAGCCGCGTATCCGTATTACGGCTTTATGATGCCGACCGATACTGCTGCGTGCAGGTGTCGGCTTGCCGCTCTATAAGGCGGCACCTTACAGGGCGGGCATGAGATGCCTGCTAGGTAGTGTGGACTGAAAAGGAGGAGAGAGGTAAAACGGGAGGCATGAATGAAATATTCCACAGTAAGCTACGGAATATTTCATTAAAATCGTCTTCGACGCCCTCAAACACTGGCGGGGCATCGCCACACGCTACGCAAAACTTACCGTTTTCTTCATCTTTGCTATTTATATCAGGTGTTTTTCCTTTACGCCCACCTTCCAGTCCACACTACCTAGGGCGGGCACGAGACACCTGCTAGGTAGTGTGGACTAAAAAGGAAAAAGAGGTAAAATGGGAGGTATGAAAAGAAATGAAGGCATTCACCGGCACGATATAAGCGACGAGGCGTGGGAACGGATAAAAGACCTGCTGCCCGGACAGGCAGGGAAGCACGGGAGAGTGGCGAAAGACAACCGTTTGTTTATCAACGCGGTAGCATGGCAGACGCGCACGGGCGCTCCGTGGAGAGACATGCCGCCAGAATTCGGGAACTGGAACAGCATACACAAGCGGTTTTGTCGCTGGCGGGACAAGGGAATATGGAAAACGCTGGCGGACGCCGCAATAGGCGAGTCTGCCGGGGATATCCGTATGATAGATTCGACGTATATCAAGGCACACGCGGACGCGTGCGGGGCGCGCGGCGGCACTCAGGACATTAGCCGCACAAAAGGGGGCTGAACAGCAAATTACACCTTGTGGTTGACGAGTACGGGATACCGGCAAGCGGCGTTGTGACAAGCGGTACTGTCGCGGATTGTAATCAGGCGCCTCTCCTTATGGAGGATTTGGAGGCGGAAGCGTTCCTTGCGGACAAAGCGTATGACACGAACGAACTGCTCGGCATGCTTAAGGAAGCGGATATAGCAGCCGTCGTCCCTCCGGTTAAAAGCCGGAAAGAGCACAGAGCGTACAATCATGAACTGTATCGGGCGCGGCACGTCATTGAAAACGCCTTCCGTGCCCTCAAGCGCCGGCGCGGAATCGCTACGCGCTACGCAAAGCTCACCGTTTCCTTCATCGCCGCCATTCATGTCAGGTGTTTGTTCCTCTACCTTCCAGTCCACACTACCTAGCCCTTGCGGGGGTCGGCTTACTGAACAGCACAGAGGTAAAGCCTCTGTGCCGTCTCGATGTCGAGTTTTTCAAGAAACTCGAACGTTCCCCGTAGGGGAACGCAGAACTCGGTCCTTCCCCGTGCGTTGCCCGTAGGGGAACGCCGTTGTCCTTTTGCACGCTTTCTGGTATCGTGAGTCATGCTAAAACGGCTCGCAGAACTTTCCCTTCGGTACGACGAACTGAACCGGCGGGCGCAGGACCCGAACCTTGCCAAAGACCCCAAGCAATACAAAGAGGTAATGCGCGAACACGCGCACCTGTCCGCGGCGGCGGACGCGTACCGCGAATACCGGAAGCTCCTGAAAGAGCTCGACGGCGCGCGCGAAGTGGCGAACGCCGAAACCGACCGCGACATGAGGGAAATGGCGCGGGAAGAACTCCGGGCGCTCGAAGAGCGGAAGGCGGATATGGAGGAGGGGCTTAAAACGCTGCTCACTCCGCCCGACCCGCTGGAAGAAAAGAACATAATCATGGAAATCCGCGGGGGCACGGGGGGCGACGAAGCGGCGCTGTTTGCCGCCGATTTGTTCCGCATGTACGCGCGCCTTGCCGAACTCAAGGGCTGGAAGTACGAGGTACTCGGCGCAAGCGAAACCGGGCTGGGCGGCTACAAGGAAATATCGTTCTCAGTGAGCGGCAAGTCCGTGTACGGCAGCCTCCGCTGGGAAGCGGGCGTGCACCGCGTGCAGCGCGTGCCGGAAACCGAGTCGCAGGGGCGCATTCACACGAGCGCCGTTACCGTCGCGGTGCTGCCAGAGGCGGAAGAGACCGAAATCGAAATCAAGCCGGAAGACCTGCGCGTAGACGTTATGCGGGCGGGCGGTCCCGGCGGGCAGTGCGTCAACACCACCGATTCGGCGGTGCGCCTGACGCACCTTCCCACGGGGCTGGTGGTTATTCAGCAGGACGAAAAGAGCCAGATAAAGAACAAGGCGAAGGCAATGCGGGTGCTCCGCGCGCGGCTGTTTGACTTGGAGGAATCGAAGAAGCAGGCGGAGCGCTCCGCCGCGCGGAAAAGCATGGTCGGCTCAGGCGACCGCTCGGAGCGGATTCGCACCTACAACTTTCCGCAGAACCGCGTTACCGACCACCGAATCAACCTGACGCTGTACAAGCTCGACCAATTTATGCAGGGCGCGCTCGGCGAGATGCTCGACGCGCTCAACGTGTCGGCAAAAGCGGAACAGTTGAAGGCGGGCTGATTCCCCGCGCGTTTCGCCTGCACCCTATAATATGCCGCCTTCCAGCGTCTTGAGCTTTCTGCCGCACGCGCGCTCGGTCAGATAAAACAGGCAGCGCCTCAGTTCCCCCGCCGCTTCCGCGCTCAAGGCGAGGCGGCGGGAATCTTTCGGCGGCAGCGCGGACACCGCGGACAGATACGCCCGGCTCTCGTCCGCAAGCGGGAAGCGCTCTTCTTCCCCGCCGTCCTCCCTGCCGCAAGTCCCGCACACAAAGCCGTTTTCCTGCGGGCAGTACCGCGCCCCGCCGGGCGGCATTTCTCCGCCGCAGCGGGCGCAGAGGTCGGGGTTCGGGCGGACGCCGAGCAGGTCGAGGTACCGCCACAAAAAGCGCAGCAGCGCCGTGCGCGATTCCGCCTCGCTTGCGGCGTCTATGCCGTCCAGAAAAGCGTTGACGAGCGTCCAGCACGCGCCGTATTCGCCCGAAGCGTTCGTGCATATCGCCAGTTCGCTTGCGAGCCACGCCGCCCATATCTTGTACAGGCTGTCCCTTATGCCGGTGCGGAACAGAGTCGCGTCAAAATCGCTTATCTTCGGGGAGTGCCGCTTGCTTGACCGCAGGCTGTCCGCCTGCGCGTTTTCGTACAGCCACAGCGTTCCGGTGTGCCACGGCGATACGAGCGCGCGGAGGTGGCTCTTTTGCCCGCCGAACAGCATCGCGTCGAACACGCCGCGCTCCGCCGAAAGAAACGTTACGGAGCGGTTGTCGCCCCACGCCGCGCGGCTTGCGAGCGCCAGCGCACTCAAAGATGAATGCCGCTGCACCGCGCCGCTCTAGCGAAAGCTCTGTTTAATGGCGGACGAGAGGCTCTCGTGTGGGCGGACGAGAGCCTCTCGTATGGGCGGACGAGAGGCTCTCGTGTGGGCGGACGAGAGGCTCTCGTATGGGCGGACGAGAGACACTGTTCTAGCCTAACGAGAACCTCCCGCGCTTTTTCTGACGGCACAGGAAACCGCGCGGGATATTGTTCGGCTTCGCATACGGCGTCTTTGCCAGAATCCGGTTCAGCTTGGCGTTCTTTCATGCCGCTTCCTCAAGCGTATTCTTGCCGCCCTACTCCCAGTCCCACGTGTCGCGCCTGCCCGGATAATAGCCCCACAGCCCGTTCTTCTTTGTCCCCTGCGTCGCGGTCGGTTTCGGCGTTCGCCACTTCGCGCGCGCCGTCGAGCTCTTTCAGGAGCTTCCGGTATTCGCGGTACGCGTCCGCCGCCGCGGACAGGTGCGCGTGTTCGCGCATTACCTCTTTGTATTGCTTGGGGTCTTTGGCAAGGTTCGGGTCCTGCGCCCGCCGGTTCAGTTCGTCGTACCGAAGGGAAAGTTCTGCGAGCCGTTTTAGCATGACTCACGATACCAGAAAGCGTGCAAAAGGACAACGGCGTTCCCCTACGGGCAACGCACGGGGAAGGACCGAGTTCTGCGTTCCCCTACGGGGAACGTTCGAGTTTCTTGAAAAACTCGACATCGAGACGGCACAGAGGCTTTACCTCTGTGCTGTTCAGTAAGCCGACCCCCGCAAGGGCTAGGTAGTGTGGACTGGAAGGTAGAGGAACAAACACCTGACATGAATGGCGGCGATGAAGGAAACGGTGAGCTTTGCGTAGCGCGTAGCGATTCCGCGCCGGCGCTTGAGGGCACGGAAGACGTTTTCAATGACGTGCCGCGCCCGATACAGTTCATGATTGTACGCTCTGTGCTCTTTCCGGCTTTTAACCGGAGGGACGACGGCTGCTATATCCGCTTCCTTAAGCATGCCGAGCAGTTCGTTCGTGTCATACGCTTTGTCCGCAAGGAACGCTTCCGCCTCCAAATCCTCCATAAGGAGAGGCGCCTGATTACAATCCGCGACAGTACCGCTTGTCACAACGCCGCTTGCCGGTATCCCGTACTCGTCAACCACAAGGTGTAATTTGCTGTTCAGCCCCCTTTTGTGCGGCTAATGTCCTGAGTGCCGCCGCGCGCCCCGCACGCGTCCGCGTGTGCCTTGATATACGTCGAATCTATCATACGGATATCCCCGGCAGACTCGCCTATTGCGGCGTCCGCCAGCGTTTTCCATATTCCCTTGTCCCGCCAGCGACAAAACCGCTTGTGTATGCTGTTCCAGTTCCCGAATTCTGGCGGCATGTCTCTCCACGGAGCGCCCGTGCGCGTCTGCCATGCTACCGCGTTGATAAACAAACGGTTGTCTTTCGCCACTCTCCCGTGCTTCCCTGCCTGTCCGGGCAGCAGGTCTTTTATCCGTTCCCACGCCTCGTCGCTTATATCGTGCCGGTGAATGCCTTCATTTCTTTTCATACCTCCCATTTTACCTCTTTTTCCTTTTTAGTCCACACTACCTAGCAGGTGTCTCGTGCCCGCCCTAGGTAGTGTGGACTGGAAGGTGGGCGTAAAGGAAAAACACCTGATATAAATAGCAAAGATGAAGAAAACGGTAAGTTTTGCGTAGCGTGTGGCGATGCCCCGCCAGTGTTTGAGGGCGTCGAAGACGATTTTAATGAAATATTCCGTAGCTTACTGTGGAATATTTCATTCATGCCTCCCGTTTTACCTCTCTCCTCCTTTTCAGTCCACACTACCTAGCAGGCATCTCATGCCCGCCCTGTAAGGTGCCGCCTTATAGAGCGGCAAGCCGACACCTGCACGCAGCAGTATCGGTCGGCATCATAAAGCCGTAATACGGATACGCGGCTACTGTGGTTACCTAGCGGGCTTTGCTGGAGTTTCCACCAGCGGGGCTACCGAGCAATATGCCGAAGGGCGACGGGTGCCGTCCAGTTGCCTGCCGAGCAATCCAACCGACAGGCGATATAAAGCAGTAGTACGGGTAGGCGGCTATCGTGAAGGCTTCGCTGGAGTTTCCACCAGCGGGGCTACCGAGCGGGCTGACCGAAGGGCGACAGCCTAAATGCCGTAATACGGGTAAGCGTCTGCCGCGGCTACCGAGCGGGCTTCGCTGGAGTTTCCACCCA
>NZ_BBPW01000048.1:0-6180 GCF_001028545.1 Treponema endosymbiont of Eucomonympha sp.
TGAGCATACCGTTACCGCTGCCGCCCGGAGAGGCGATAAGCAAGACTTGCTTGCCGGAAAGCGCGCCGTTTGAGTTCATCATGTTTTCACAGCGGCGAAACCGGTCAAAAAAGCATTTGAGCGACTCCTCTGTCTCAGCCCAATATACCGGCGTGATAAAACAAAAGGCGTCGGCGGAACGCACTTTTGCCTGAACTTCGTTAAAGCCGTCTTTCCCGAAAGCGCACGTATGCTTTTCACGGCAGGTTCCCCAGCCGTTGCCGCACACATGACAGCGTTCCAGCTTTTCAAGGGTAATGACTTCGGTTTCGGCTCCGCCGTCCGCAGCCCCGCGCTTTGCTTCCTCGGTCAGCGAGTGGCAAAGTCCGTCTTTTTTTGGATTCCCCGAGAGTATTAGGTACTTCATAACGATAAATCCTCCTCACTTAAATTAAGTTTCTCTTTTCGTCGGTTGAACAAATGTTTGCCTGAAAGCAAACACCGCCGAGCTTGCGTCAATATGCCGCCTCCGTATATGTGCCCTGCCGTCGTATGCCCCGCGGCAAACCGAGAGGCAGTAAACCGCCGTCACGGAATAATCGTGCTGAACACCGTCCCCCAGGGACCCGCCTGCCCCTTCGCGTTCTCCAGCCGTATGCAAAAGCTGACGGTCTTGCCGCGGTCTGATTCGGCAAAGTCGAAAACCTCGCGCTTCCTGCGGGTAAAGCGGGAAAAGGGCAGTTCCTCTCCGCCCGCGGGGGCTTTCATCAGTTCCCGCTTCGGTCCCGTGGCGGCTTCGATGCTCGCGCCTCCCTGCGGCAGTATGCCCCAGTACACGCGGAAACCGTAGTCGCTGGCTTTTGCGTCGGGGAGTATGTCGCCGATGATTTCAATATCCAGTTCCAGCAGGTGGTCCCCCAGCGGACGGTGTTTCGCCGTTGCTTGGTTTCCGGGCGGCGGGACGGGGCTGTAAGCAGTGTCCAACTGGGGCAGTCCAAAGTCGTCGCGGTCGGCGGCGGAAAGGGCGGGGTTGCCGAGAAGGTAACACCAACGTGACTGACACCAGAAGGACGGAGAAGGAATCCCGCCGAGAGTCTGCAAGAAAGGGCGCAAACGCTCCGTGCTTGACGAACGGCTGACACAAGGCTGGCTTTACCACGCGGCGCCCAAGGTTGACACGGTTTGTCTATTGGCACTATAGTGCCGCTACTAGCGCGTGAGGAGTTCTTATGGCTGTTATAGGCGTCAAACTGGCGGACGGAACATTTTATCCCGTACTGAAAGAGGGGGTGCCGGCAAAAAAAATGCTGTGTCTTACCACGGTGTCAGACGGTCAGGCTGTGGCACATATCGAGCTATTCTGTTCCGAAGACGGGACGATGAATGCGGCGCGGTATATCGACACGCTTTTGCTTGAGCGCGTCGCGCCGCAGCGCAGCGGCGAACCCGATATTGTGCTCGCCGTTTCAGTCGACGAGCGCAACGTGTTTCGGGTGGAAGCGCGCGATTCGGAGTTCGGCAGCACAAGCGCGGTGCAGGCGTTGCTTTCGCCGTTTGCCGCGTTCCCCGACGCTGCGCCGAGGGCGGCGCTCCCCGCTTCCCCGCCTAAAATACCTGCCAAACGCGCCGTGTCTGAAAAACCGAAGAAGAATGAAATGTCCTTCGTCGTCGGGGGGATATGCGTGCTGTGCGTAACCGCGCTGTTGTTGCTCTTGTTCTGCTTCGTCCGCTCGCAAAACGCCTAAACGCTGTTCGCAGCGGGCGCGCCGGGGACTTCGCCGAGCGGCGCCGCTGTTCCGCGCGAATATATGCGCGCTTCCGTGTCGAAAGCACCCTCCGCTTCTTGACGCCCCGCCCGGCGGTGCGGGGAGGGGCTTCATTTTTTTTCAAGAAAATCCGCGTCTTTAACCAGAACGAACCTTTCTGTCGCGGCATTCGCCCCTTCGGATATAAAACCGTTCTGAAAATTGCCGTCTCTGGCAGCATAGCCTGTTTCCGCAGCCGTTGCTGCCTTGCGCCTATGCAGAATCATACGCCGGCGCCCTTGAACGGACGCCGCTCGTATTCAAATGTATGACGCGTCCGTGCGAATAGGCAGCACATACATTTGAATATATGCCTCATCTGTTCGAATATATGCTGCGCCTATGCGAATATATGCCAAGCATATTCAAATAGGCGGCGCGTCCATTCAAATATGTGCGTCGTCTCCGCGAATAGATACGGCATATACGCGCGGGTATCCGGCGCTCGCGTCAAACGCATTCGGGGAACCGCTGTGCGCTGCGCAAAGCTTACTGTTTTCTTCGTCGTTGCTATTCATATCAGGTATTTTTTCTTTAATCCACCTTCCAGTCCACATTACCTAATTGGGCGGGGAATTAAACTCCAAGAGATTAAAAGAGCAAAGACCGACAGCGAGCGCGTCACAGCCTGCGAACCACCGGCGCGGTGCGCCACCGAAGTGGCGCATCTTCCGACGATCGCTTCGCTTCGCACAGGTGACGTATTGAAGACGCTCGTTGCCGATACAAACAGGACAAAAAAGCTTCGCCCGTTCCGTGCCAGCGTCTGGTGCGGCAAATAGACTTTGTTTCTATGCTATTCGCCTTGCTGCCGTAAGTTTTTGATACAGACCTTTATACCGAGTTTTTTGGGGAGACTCGGTCGTTCGGCGGAACCGAAAACGCTTGCCCCGCGCGTTTCGTTTCTGGTACAGTGGCGCATGACATTTGTCGAAAAACGAGCCGGTCCCGACGACGAGGGGCGCCGCGCCGACCGGGTCGTCCGAAAGGCGCTGTCGGCGTGCCCGCTCTCCGCCGTGTATGCCGCGCTGCGGAAAGGGCTTATCACCGTCAACGGCAGGAAAACCGAGCCGAGCTTCAAGGTTACGGCGGGGGACAGGCTGGAAATCGCGGCGCCGCTCGCCAGTGCATACGCGGTGCGCTCGACTCGGGTTCCCGTCGTCCTGCTGGACGTTGCCACTGAAACCAGAGCGGGCGCGAAAGGCAACACGGCATACACGTCTCTTGGGGAGACGCTGTTTCAGAACCGCTTTGCCAAAATCATCAATAAGCCGTATGACGTGCCGGTGCACGGCGCAGGTTCCGGCGGCATAACTGTCGCCGAGTGCCTCAGGGCGGAATGCGCCGCGTCATTGTCGCTGTCGTTTGCGCCGGCGCCGCTCCACCGGCTCGACCGGAAGACGAGCGGCGTGCTGGCATGCTCGCTGAGCATCGAGGGGGCGCGGGAGTTTTCCCGCATGCTCAGAGAACGCGAAATCGAGAAGCGCTACGTTGCGATAAGCGAAGGCACGCTCGGCGCGGCGGAGTGCTGGCAGGACGCTGTATCGAGCCTTCCGGCGGCAGGCGGGCGTTTTTGCCGCGTGCGCGTCGGCGCGGAGGGCGGCAAGAGCGCGCTCACGGAGGCGATTCCGCGGGCGCACGGCTCGTACCGCGGGCGGGCAGTCTCGCTTGTGGAGTTCCGAATCGGCACCGGACGGAAACACCAGATTCGCGCGCAGGCGAGCCTGCACGGGTTCCCGCTTCTGGGCGACACCGCATACGGCGGGACGGCGATCCGCGATGCGCAGGCGCATTTTCTGCACGCGTGGGAAATGCGCTTCCCCGCCGGAAATCCGCTGGAAATCCCGCTACGGGTCGCCGCGCCGCTCCCGCCGCCATTCCGGGAAATCCTCGCGCGCTGCTTGCCCGGCGGCGACATATCCCGCTATATTTGAGCGCAGTCGTGTGGCAAATCAACGCGCTACTCCAGAAAATCAAAGGCGTCTCGACCTATGCGCTCGTCGGCAAGAGCGGGACGGGGAAGAGCTTCCGCGCCAAACTGCTCGCCCAGAAATACGATATAGCCGCGATTATCGACGACGGGCTGCTGATTCAGGACGACAAAATCCTCGCGGGGCACTCGGCAAAGCGCGAAAAGACGTATATGGGGGCGGTTCGCGCCGCGCTGTTCGACGACAAGGGAGAGCGGGACAAAGTGGTGCGGACGCTGCAGAGGCTGAAGTTCCAGAAAATCCTGCTGCTCGGGACGTCCGAGAAAATGGTGGGGAAAATCGCGGCGCGGCTGCGGCTTCCGCCGCCCGAAAACATTACCCATATCGAGGACATTGCGACGACCGAGGAAATCGAGCAGGCTGTCCGCTCGCGCGCCGTTGAAGGCAAGCACGTCATTCCGGTTCCGGCGCTCGAGGTGAAGCGGCAGTACCCGCGGATTTTCGCCGGCGCGGTGCGGGTTTTCAGCCCGCGCAGCTTTGCCCGTAAGTCGGACGCGCTGTTCGAGAAAGCGGTCGTCCGCCCGGAGTTTTCGCGGCGCGGGCGCGTGAGCATCTCGGAGTCGGCGCTGACGCAACTGGTGGTGCACTGCGCGAACGAGTTCGACCCGCAGATAGCCGTCAGGAAGGTGTCGGTAAAAACCACGCCGGAGGGCTACCGGCTGACTATCACCATAGACGTGCCGTTCGGCACGCAGCTCACCGGCAAAATCCACCGCCTGCAGGCATACGTTACCGACAGCATTGCGCGCTTCACCGGCATATTCATCGAGGAAGCGAGCGTCGTCATAGACAAAATTCGGCAGCCGGAGTGACGAGCGTTGCCCGTGCGGGCAACGACAGAGTTTCTTGAGGAAACTCTGCATATAGGGTGGCACAGGGAACGTCCGAGTTCTTTGAAAGAACTCGGCATATAGGCTTTCGCCCTACGGTTCTCTACGCCTTACCTTTACGCTGCGAGTTTGCAAAGCAAACTCGGTAGCACGCTACGGCGTGCGGCAGTTTCTTGAGGAAACTCGGCAGATAGGTAAACTCGCTTGGCATACAGGCTTTACCTATAGGTATAGCGCACAGGCAAGCGTCGGGCGGTCTTACCGAGCGGGAGAGAAAGGGAGCGGGCAAAGCCCGTTCCCTTTCTCGTCTCAAAGGGGAAGCGGGTTTGCCGCTTTCCCTATGACGGCTTTCGGCGGCGTCATGACGCACACGCAGAACAGAGGCTCTGTCTAGGGCAGGAGAGAGACACTGTTCTAGGCGGGAGAGAGGCTCTGTCTAGGGCGGGACAGAGACACTGTCTAGGGCAGGACAGAGACACTGTTCTAGGCGGGACAGAGGCTCTGTCTAGAGCAGGAGAGAGGCTCTGTTCTAGCCTTACGAGAGGCGCTCGCGTGAGCGGGGAGGCGGAAACGCTTCCCCGCTCTTTTTTATGCCCGCGTGTGCGCGGGAATTGAAGTATTGACTAGCTGCGGACGCGGGCATATAATGGAACAATGCGGCGGGGACAGAAGCGATTCGCCCCGGCGCGGTGTTTAGCGTTATATGCACACGGCGCCGTGCGCGCACGAGGCAGTAACAACGGTTCTATAAGGAGTTCTCAAATGAACAAAACAAGAAACGCAGTGCTCGGCATTGTCTCGGCTCTCGCGCTGGCGGGCGCGGGTTTCGCGCTGTATTCCTGCGACGGGTTCGCGGACGCGGCGGCTCAGGCGGCGGACGCCGGCAGGAGCAGCCTCCACGAGGCTATAAAATACAAGATTCGCGGTCCGAAAGGGTGGGTGGACTACATGTTCAGCAGGGGCGACGTAGGAACCCTTGACAAGGACTATGTCCTTGGAACCGACAGGACGGTGCACGTTGAGGATTATCGGCCCGATGTCATTGATGACTTCCGCGGGAAACTGGAAGCCGCCGGGATAACGGTTACCGGCTCCTACAGCCCGCCGAGCGAAATCGGGCGCCGCTGGGTGGAGTTTAACCTGAAAGAAGTTCTAGAGGTAGAGATGTTGCTTACGCGGGGATAAAGAGCCGCGGCGGACGGAGAAGCGCACAAGAGCAGGGCAAAACGCCCTGCTCTTTTTTATGCCCGGAAGGTCGTCCGTTTTTGCAGTCGCCTCATGCTGCCGCTTGCAGGCGTCTCGTGCCCGCCCGTGCAGGCGTCTCATGCCCGCCCGCGCAGGTGCCTCATGCCCGCCCTAGCAGGTGTCTCATGCCCGCCCGCGCAGGTGCCTCATGCCCGCCCTAGCAGGTGTCTCATGCCCGCCCGTGCAGGTGTCTCGTGCCCGCCCTAGGTAGCGTGGACTGGAAGGTAGAGAAACAAACACCTGACATGAATGGCGGCGATGAAGGAAGCGGTGAGCTTTGCATAGCGCGTAGCAATTCCCCGCCAGCGCTTGAGGGCACGGAAGACGGTT
>NZ_BBPW01000049.1:0-5401 GCF_001028545.1 Treponema endosymbiont of Eucomonympha sp.
CGACCGGCTGGTCGCCGGGGCGGTACGGAATGCCGATTCCGCCGCCGAGGTCGACGAACTCGATTCGGATTCCGAGCGCGCGCTTCAGTTCGGCGGACAGTTCAAAGAGCATCGCGGCGGTTTCGACGAAATATTCCTCGTGCAGCTCGTTCGAGGCGACCATTGTGTGCAGCCCGAAGCGTTTCGCGCCGCGCTTCCTCGCGTCGGCGTATGCGGCGAAGATTTGCTCCCGCGTCAGCCCGTATTTGGCTTCCTCCGGCTTGCCGATAAACGCGTTGCCGGTTTTGAGCGGGCCGGGGTTATAGCGGAAGCAGACGAGTTCCGGCACCGCGCCGAGCGCCTGCTCCACAAAATCGATATGGCTTATGTCGTCGAGGTTTATGATTGCGCCGAGTTTTGCCGCGTACCGGTATTCCGCCGCGGGCGTCTCGTTCGACGTGAACATGACGCGCTCGCCCCTAATGCCCGCCCGTTCGGACAGCACCAGTTCCGGCAGGCTGGAGCAGTCGGTGCCGCAGCCCTCGTCCGCGAGGAGCTTCAGCATATACGGGTTGGGGCAGGCTTTTACCGCGAAATGTTCGCGGAACGCGGGAAAGCGCGAAAACGCCTGCGTAAACCGGCGCATATTGGCGCGAATCGCTTTTTCATCATACAGGTAAAACGGCGTGCCGTATTGCGCGGCGACCGCCTCCAGCGCGTCTTTGCCGAGCGGGAAGGGAAACATAGGGACTCCTTGCCTTTTCTTCTATGATACCCCGCCGCGGGGAAGATAGTCAATTTCGTGCATACGCTTGTTCTCGGAGGGGGAAGCCCCGCGCCGCATGCGGGCGCAAAAAAAAGCGGGGAAGTCCGTGCGCCAACCCGCCTGAATGCCGGCGTTTCTCTTACGGGGAACGCCCGATACCGCAGCCGCTTTATTACCGCTGCGCAAACGCCGCCATTCATGTCAGATGTTTGTTCCTTTACCTTTAAGTCCACACTGCCTAGTATCTCAATATCCGAAAGACAGTCCAATTTCGGCATTACTCTATAATGACTTTTTTATAAACTACGGGCAAGCGGGCGTCCTTGCCGAAATCGCACGACGTTGTGGCGGGAAACTACTATTCTACGAAGGTTTGGTAGTACACTACGAAGGTTTGGTAGTACATAAAAATAGGCGGACGGGGTTATCAACGTCCCCCAGCCGGAGACTTCATTCCCAGCGCGGACGGCGCGGCTTTCGCAGGAACCGCAAAAACTTCCGGCTCTGTGCCCGTCGGGTAATCCCGCCGCCGCAAGGCAAAAGGCGGGGTCTGGACACGATATCCGAAACGTGCTACGGTATGAACGTCTTTCGGGGGCGATTAGCTCAGCTGGTTAGAGTACAAGCATGACACGCTTGGGGTCACTGGTTCGATTCCAGTATCGCCCATTAAAACATTCCCCCATATAAAGTTAATAGAGGCTTCGCGTAGTTTTGCGCCGAGCCGCCGCATAAACAGCAGTCCCGCACCGTTGCAGGATTGCCGCTTGTGCGGCGCCGCAGAAAAGCCGCCGCGCATATCGCCGGAGAGGCGCGCTGTGCGGACAAAAAACGTGCGGTAGTTTAGGAAAAAACAAGCGCGCGTTTTTTTGCCGAGGTGCGGGAGTTTTTGCAAAAAGGCACGCATGAAAAAGGGAAAGAACAAAGCGAATATATCAGCCGAGAGCGCCGCTTATCCGGTACCCGCCCGCGCAAAGCGCTGCTTCGGCGCGGAACACTAGCCGCCGTATCAGAGCTTTTCTATTTTTATAGAACCGAGGTGCAATAACTGACTGTATATCGGCGCAAGCGTTTCGTCGTTTTGCCCTACCGATACCGCATACGCGTTGACGAACCAAACGTCGTTCTCTGTAAAACTATTATACTTTACGTCGGAATCGCTCTCTCTCGGTGAATCCTCGTCCTCGGAACTAGCCGCACCGGCAACGAGAGAACTCCGATAAAAATTAAATCCCTGCCTCTTATTCGTGCTTCGAAGCGGCCGGTTTTGTATAGGCATAATACTGCCACCTTTTATCTCTGCCGAAAAATTGCCCTCATCATATAAACGAATTTTTATCTCATCGTTTGGGTCGTTGTCAGGGGGAATCAATATGTTGCTATGTAAGTTTGAATTAAGTCTTTCATATCCAAGCGACACCATTTTATTGAAGCCGCTGGAAGAATACGCTGTGTTTGCATAGCTTATCGAAGTGGCGTCGGTACTGCGGTCGGTTTCGTTGTTATAAATCCGGTAATACACCTCCGTTCCCTGAAAAGGAGGGCTGGGGTTATCGGCAGTGCCGAAGGAAAAATATCGATACGTCGCATCGCCTGGGTTTGAAACGACGCTGCCTGACGGCGGCTCCAAAAACGTATAGTCTTCGATACCGCAGGAAAAAAACAAACCGGCAAGCGATAAAACGGGAAACGCCCTGAACGCCCCCCCCTGCTTCATACGCGCTTTCATTGAATTCGCTTTTCGGCGCGCAACGCGATAAGCCTGCTCTGTGCCAGTTCCGCCCACAAATCATCGGGATACCTATCGGCGAGTTGCGTATAATGCAGTGCGGCGCCCTCATAGTCGCCGGATTCGTCCTTGATTCGCCCCATATTGGCTATCGCGTGCGTTTTGAGCAGGAAGTTTTCGTCGTTCGCCGCTTTTGCATAATACGAAAGCGCGCCGTCGGTGTCGCCGAGTTCTTCGCAGCATACCGCCGCATTATACCACGCGAGCCGAGCGGTGTACGCTTTCGGCTGTATTGACGCCGCCAAAAGCCACGCGTCCCGCGCCTCCGCCCACTGTTTGTTCTGGAAAAACAGCTCGGCTTTCAGCATGTTCCCACGGATGCCGACAATATTTTTTGCGGAAGCAAACGGTTTCAACTCGCCGAGCGCGATGCTCCGCATATCGCTCTTCGCTTTCTCGTCCGCTTCGTTTTTAGGAACGCCACCCAGAAGGTTTTTGGAATCATCGCTATCAACGCTGTCTGCGACACTGGCGGACTTATTTAAGGCTGAAGTGAGCTTAAAAGAAATCGCGTCGATTTCGGAAAGTCTTTTTTTATGCGACGTATTTAGGATAACCGTAACGCACCCAATGCCGATAGCGACTACGAATAACATGACCACCGTAAGCAGAAAAGCAAACCGATATCTTATAAAGAACTGCACGAAGTGTACCGTTTCTGTTTGTTTGCCGTGCGGTGTCTTCATTTCCACTTTTCCCCGAAAACGTTAATTGGTTTTTATTTTGAGCAAATCGCCAAGCGTGAATGCATTGTCTTTCTCGTCATGCTTTGAAGTCATATACTGCGCGATTTCATCCCGCTTCTGTTTTTCTTTGAGTTTTCGGACAGAAAAAACCGCCTGTTGTTTTTCAACATTTGTTTCGAGTACAAGCACGTTGATTTTATCGCCGACTTTATACAGCTTTACTGCTTCCTCAAAGTTCTCATTTTTTTCAATTAGGTCGGCACGGTTGACCAACCCTTCTATACCTTCGGAAGCGCGGACAAATAAACCGAAACCGGTTATTGAAGCAATTTCACCCTCAAAAGCAGATCCGGACGGGTGCGCGGAAGCAAACAATTGCCAAGGGTTTTCGGTCAGATGTTTTATGCTCAAGCGGATGCGTCGGTTTTTTGGGTTATTCTCAATAACAACGGTTTCAACTACCTGCCCGACCGATAATTCGCTTCCGAGGTTCCGAATCTTTTTTGTCCACGAGCAGTCATTAATATGGAGAAAAGCGTCAATTCCTTCTTCCATCTGAATAAAGGCGCCCGCCTTTGTTACTTTGGTGACGGGACGGGCAAGTCGCATATTAACCGGATATCTTTCTGACACGGTATCCCACGGATTTTCCGTTGCTTGCCTTAAACTGAGCGAAACGCGCCCCGCCTGAATATCGTAGCCGAGTACCTTGTATTCAACTTTGTCGCCTATTTTAAGCATATCGGACGGATTGCCGCTTTTTTTTGTCCAAGAAAACTCGCTGACGTGGGCGAGCCCCTCAATGCCGAAGGAAAGCTCAATAAAGGCGCCGAACTCAGTCAATTTGGTTACAGTCCCAGTTGCCACATAACCTACATAAAACAATTCTTCAAAATGGAGCCACGGGTCTTCTGTTAAATGCTTGAGCGAAAGATTGATACGCCTTTTTGCAGGATCAAGGCTGATGACTTTCAATTCAATTTTCTGTCCTTTGTTGACAAAATCTTTCGGGCGAATTACGTGCTCCCAACTCATATCGCTAATATGAAGCAATCCGTCAAAACCGCCCAAATCGACAAATGCCCCAAAACTTATAAAGTCTTTTATCGTGCCTTTTACGGTCGCACCAACGTCCACCGTTGCGAAAAATTCTTCACGTTTTTTTTCAACAAGTCTCTCAAGGTATTTCCGGCGGCTTACCACGATGTTCGTGCGGTTATCAGAATAAATATGGTCAATAAGGAATAAGGTGGTTTGACCTATCAGCGATTCAGGGGTTTCATTTTTTTGTCCCCCGACTTGGCTAATCGGCAGAAATGCGTGTATGTTTTGCCCGAGTTCAATATCATATCCTCCCCGCACCTGTTTGCAAATCTTGCCTTCCACTGGCTCAGCCTTTTGAAACGCTTGCTTCAGCGTTATCCACGCTTGCTTTATGTCGGCACCTCGCTTTGAAATGACGATGTCGCCATTTTTGTCTTCTTTTGAGACAAACAGCACGCTGACGGTTTTGCCGATTTCGGGTAGCTCGGAGAACTCTGTTTCGGGTATTTTCCCTTCTGATTTATACCCAATATCCACAAAAACTTCCCCGCCGGCAATCTGCACAACAGTTCCCTCTATCAGCTGTCCTTCTTCAAGCGATTCAAAGCTTTTAAAATATTCTTCCTGCAATTGCGCCTGAATATCATTCTGTTCAGAAGACTTTACCGTCACTATGTCCGCTTGATTCATACAGTACCCTTATATAATAAGGTCGATTATTATTGCACAAACCTTATCAACGGTCAAGCCTGAGGTATCGATATACGTCGCGTCCGACGCGATTTTTAGCGAACCCTCGGCTTTGTTTTTATCGCTTTCGGCGCGTGCGCGGATTGTTTCTTTTATCTCTTCCAGCGTCAAATTGCTCACGCCTTGCTGGTAACGTCGCGTTGCCTGAACGTCAATTGAAGCGTCGAGGTAAAACTTATAGTCCGCGTCGGGAAACACCGTCGTCGTCATATCTCTGCCCTCGCAAACGACGTTTTGCGATTCGGTAACCGCGCGGATTTTTTCGTTTACGATACGGCGGAGCGGCACAACCGCAGATACGGCGGACACCTGTGCGTCGACTGCGTCAGAATGCAACTTATCTTCAACATCCTCGCCGTTTATCACGAGACACGAATGTGCGTATTC
>NZ_BBPW01000050.1:0-5448 GCF_001028545.1 Treponema endosymbiont of Eucomonympha sp.
CACAGCAAACTATGGAATATTTCATTAAAATCGTTTTCGGCACCCTCAAACGCTGGCGAGGAATCGCTACGCGCTATGCAAAGCTTACCGTTTCCTTCATCGTTGCTATTCATATCAGGTGTTTTCCTTTACATCCACCTTCAAGTCCACACTACCTAGCGGAGCAAAGAAATGAAAAAGGCAGTATGCGCCGCGGTTTTTGCGGCGGCGTCAGGGGTTCTGTCCGCACAGTCGATCGGCGTTTTAGCCGACCTTCAGCCTGTCTTTACCTACTTCGATTCAAGCCTTCCGCCAGAAATAACAGAACAAATGAAGAAGGCGGATTTTTTTTTCGAGCGGGCTGAGCGCTTTTGCGGACATACCGTATCTTGAAGCGAATATCGGATTTGCGGCAACACGCACTTCAGCGCCTGACACGCCTAATACGAATAAGCAGTATCTCCGACTCGGATTTTTAGCAAAATATCCCCTATACCTTTTGCGAAAACTGTCTCTGTTCCCTGCCGCGGGATTTGACTATCAGATATTCACGAAGGCAACGCAAAACGGAAACACCGTAAAACGCGCCGAGCTTCCTGATAAAGACGCGGCAGACTATGTTATTATCAAGGCGGGGCTCGGCGCGGAACTTATGCTTACCGACGCGGTATTCATACGCGGATATTTTTTATACGGATTTTTTCTGAATAATAAATCAGACAGAGACGCAATCCTGACTATGCCGGCTCTTGACTATGAATTCAAAGGCTTTAGTCACGGACCTTCTGCGCGGATCGCGGCAGGCTATAGATTTGGCATACTATAGGCATAGAGAAAAAAGCCCGCCTTCCTTATATGCCGCCCTACATTCGGCACGCACGGAGCGACTGCGCGATGAAAACAAATTACCACACGCACACGGATTTCTGCGACGGGCGCGACAGCCCCGAAGCAATGGTCCGCGCCGCGCTCGACAGGCGCTTCGACATAATCGGGTTTTCCGCGCATTCGCTGTATCCGTTCGCCGCGGAATGGCACCTTCCGCCGCGCCGCTTCCGCGAATACGCCGCCTGCATTGCCGCGCTGTCGCAGACGTACCGGGAGCGCATTGCGATACTCACCGGCTACGAGGTGGATTTCCTGCCGCCGTTTTCCTGCCCCGACAAAACGGCATACGCGGCGCTCGGCGCGGAGTACCTTATCGGGTCGGTGCATTATCTCGCCGCCGACGGGCTGTGCGGCGCGCCGGACGGAACTGTCCGCTGCGGCAGCGCCAGCGGAAATGCGGGCTGGTTCTGCGTCGACGCAGGTGCGGAGGAAGTGGCGAACGGCGTCCGGGCGCTTTTCGGAGGCGACGGCAAAAAGGCGGTGCAGGCGTACTTTGCGCGCGTGCGCGAGATGCTGCGTACCTGCGACTTCGACATTGTGGGGCATATCGACGTGGTGCGGAAGCGGAACGGTGCCCTGCGTTTTTTTGACGAGCGGGAAGGCTGGTACCGCGGCGAACTCGAAGCGACCGCCAAAGAAGTCGCCCGACAAGGGGTCATCGTCGAAATCAACACCGGCGGTATTGCGCGGAAGGCTATCGACGACGTGTACCCCTCCGCGGATTTTCTCCGACTGCTCTGCGCATACGGTGTTCCCGTGATGATTAATTCCGACGCCCACGCCGCGGCGGATATCGACTGCGCGTTCGACTTTGCGGCGCAGCGGGCGCGCGATGCCGGCTATCGTGCCACGGCGTACCTTGAAAGCGGAACCGTCAAGGAAACCCCGCTTGCGTAAGGCAGGCGCGCTCTAATCAACCATAGAAGGCAAAGAAATTCGCCGATTCTCTGTTCCTTCTGCGGTTATAGGCATAAAATTTTCAGATACCCGCCTGTGTGGCTAAATTTAACAAGAGGAATGTGTGCCCTTGACATAAATTATTATTGTAAATATACTCAAACTCTCTTTAACGTGTTTTGGGAAAGTGCGAGCCAATTATTGACTGGTTGTCACTAGATAAAATATTCCCTTGCTACACATCCATTTAAGGAAGAGCTTCTATGGCAAAGAAAAAAATAATTGCAGTCGTTAAGTTGCAATGCCCCGCGGGGAAAGCGACCCCTGCTCCGCCTGTCGGTCCGGCACTTGGTCCGCACGGCGTGAGTGCGCCACAGTTTGTACAACAATTCAACGACCGCACAAAAACGGCGGAACAAGGCTTAATCATCCCTGTCGTTGTTACCGTTTATCACGATAAAACGTTTACCTTTGTTCTCAAAACACCGCCTGCCGCCGTTTTGATTAAAAAAGCGGCAGGCATCCAGAAAGGGGCAGCAAATCCGCTTCGGGATAAAGTCGGTAAACTAACCAAAGCGGCACTTGAAGAAATCGCTAAGACAAAATTGCCCGACGTAAATGCCAACGATATTGAAGCGGCGAAAAAGATTATCGCAGGCACCGCGCGTAGCATGGGTGTAGAAGTGGAGCAGTAAGGTGAAACACGGGAAGAAATATGTCCTTGCTCTCGCAAAAATCGACACAGAAAAATTTTATACTGTTGCCGAAGCGTGTGCACTGGTAAAAGAAATTTCGTTTGCCAAATTCGGCGAAACCATCGAAACGCATATTAATGTACGGCTTTCTAAAAATCAGTCTGTCAGAGATACGCTTGTGTTTCCGAATCAGTTCAAAAGCGAAAAAAAAGTGCTTGTGTTTTGCAGAGAAGATCGTGTCAAAGAAGCGCTTGATACCGGAGCCGCATTTGCTGGTGACGTTGAATATATAGAAAAAATAAAAAACGGCTGGTTTGAATTTGATGTCGCTGTCGCCACGCCTGATATGATGAAAGATGTTGGACGGCTTGGTATGATACTCGGACGAAAAGGACTCATGCCAAATCCCAAAACTGGCACCGTGACTAACGACATCATTGCGGCGATCAACGAGTTAAAAAGAGGACGCACCGAATACCGCGCCGATAAAGGCGGAGTGGTGCATATCGCAGTCGGCAAAGTTTTTATGGACAGCGCTAAAGTCGCTGAAAACATAGAGGTGCTCTTGACCGAAGTTACCCGCAAAAAGCCAGTAGACGCGAAAGGAAGTTTTATTCGTTCCATTTCCGTCAATTCAACAATGGGACCCAATGTGCGAGTGACATATAAAAGCGGAGAATAACGATGTCTATTCGAGCAAAAAAAATGCAGAGCGTGAAAATTGAAGCGATAGCATCGGTAAAATCTATGCTGGCAGAATATACAGATTTTATCTTCGTAGACTACCGGGGGGTGACTGTCGCACAGATTACCGAGCTTCGTAAACAGCTTTCTGGGAAAAACTGTGTATTTAAAGTGATAAAAAACAATTTTGCCCGCATTGCATTCCAGAAACTCAATATTTCCACTGTTTCCGACTTTCTGAGAGGGCCAACCGCGGTGGCACTTTCCAAAGAAGAAACGAACGAGACGGCAAAAATACTATATGACTTCGCGAAAGAAGCACCTGCGCTGGGAATAAAAGGTGGATATGTTGCGAATGAAGTATACGACTCGGCAAAACTGGACACGTTCTCGAAGCTTCCGAGCAAAAAACAGCTTGTTGCGATGATTATGTCTACTATCAATGCACCCATACAAAAGATCGCTGCAATTCTGCAGTTATATGTCGATAAAAAAACCGCGGAAGGAGGTAGCGCGATAGTGGTGTAATTTGCATAAAAAATCAATTTTAGCGACCATATTCAGGCTTCGTAGCTGTCGCCCTGTATTGGTCAGCCAGATACGGCAACGGATATGTATATATCCATAATTTATTTTCATATGGAGAAGATAATATGGTAGCTCTCACAAAAGACGAAATTCTTGAGGCAATCGCTTCCCTGTCAATGCTGGAAGCTTCGCAACTAGTAAAGGATATGGAGAAAAAATTTGGTATCACTGCTACCGCGCCAATAATGGCAGCGGGAAGTGAACAGAATATTTCGGCTGAAACCGCTGAAGAACAAACTGAATTTAATGTTACGCTTGAGAGCATTGATGCGGCAAAAAAAATCGCCGTTATCAAAGTGGTACGTGCTATTACTGGATTAGGCTTGAAGGAAGCGAAAGATTTGGTCGAAGGTGCCCCAAAACTTTTGAAAGAAGGGGTGAATAAAGAAGAAGCGGCAAAAATCAAGAACGAAATCGAAGATGCAGGCGGTTTGGTTAAGGTTGTATAACATAACGCCGTTTAGAAAAATAAAATGTACTCAGTTGCCTTCTTTGAAAAACAAGATACTGCTGGAATTTTTTTTATTTCAGTAGCTATCTTGTTTATCTATGATATAGATTAGAACTATGAAGGAGAATTTGTGTTTGCAAAAAGCCACGCGATAAATCGTCAGTATTTCGGAAAAAACATTAATAATTTTATGGATTTACCGAACCTTATCGATATTCAACTTTCATCTTATGAGAATTTTTTGCAACGCGCAAAGCTAAAAAACGGTGAAAAACCAATACGCAAAGGGTTGGAAGACGTGTTTTTATCGACCTTTCCAATTGAAAGTCCGAATGAAGACATGGTACTTGAATATGAATACTATGAATTTGATGAAGCGAATATTAAGTTTTCAGAACTTGAGTGCAAACAAAAAGGACAAACCTATTCCATACAGCTCAAAGCGCGTATAAATTTGATTCTTCGGCAGACCGGAGAAATCCGTCAAAAGAATATCTATTTAGGTGATATTCCACTTATGACTGATCGCGGCACATTTATCATTAACGGTGCAGAGCGTATTATTGTATCGCAAATTCACCGTTCGCCAGGGGTTATTTTCAGCCACGAAAAAAATATCTATTCGAGCCGTATTATCCCCTATCGCGGAAATTGGCTAGAGTTCGAAATTGACCGGAAAAAGGACTTAATTTTTGCGAAAATTGATCGCAAAAAACGAATTCTCGGTACGATTTTTCTTCGCGCTATTGGCTACAATACCCGCGAAGAGATTATACGGTGCTTTTACGAAACTAAACGAGTGGAAGTGAAAGATGATAGCGATACGCGCGAGCAGCTTATAAATAAAGTACTTGCGAAGGCTGTTTTTGTAAAAAAAGAAAACAGCGAAGAAAAAAAATTATTTCGCGCAGGTGAAAAACTGTATCCACACAATATTGACGAACTCGTTGCACAAAATGTTACAGATATTACTGTAATTAAATTTGACAGCGAGTATTCGCTCAATTCGCAGATGATTATAAATTGCTTCGAACGCGAGGAAATTCAATTTTCAAAAGAAGGTTGCTCGTCAGATGAGCCGTCCAAAGAAGACGCACTTTTTGAGGTATACGACAAGCTAATGCCCGGCGAACCGATTACAGTAGAAGCAGCAGAAAAAGATCTGCATTCGATGTTTTTTACGTTGCGCCGTTATGATCTCGGACGGGTCGGACGGTATAAGCTCAACAAAAAGTTTGACTATATACCGCCGATTGAATGCCGTAC
>NZ_BBPW01000051.1:0-5345 GCF_001028545.1 Treponema endosymbiont of Eucomonympha sp.
GGGCTATCGCGGATTTTACCCAAGCGCTGAAGCTCGATCCGACGAATGCGTCAGCCTACACTAATCGCGGCGCTGCCTGTCTCTACAAAGGCGACCGCGACCAAGCGATTGCGGATTTCACCCAAGCGCTCAGGTTCGACCCGAATGACGCGAAAGTCTACAGCAATCGAGGCGTTGCCTACGGTCAAAAGGGCGACTACGCGCGGGCGCTTGCGGATCATACTCAGGCAATAAAACTCGACCCGAATGAGGCGAAATCCTACAATAATCGCGGATTTGCCTATCGCAGCAAGGGCGACTACGACCGGGCTATCGCGGATTATACCCAAGCGCTGAAGCTCGACCAAAACTATGCGCTAGCCTACGGTGAGCGCGGACTTGCCTATGCCCGCAAGGGCGACAGCGACCGGGCGCTCGCGGATTATACCCAAGCGATCAGGCTCGACCCGAATGACGCGGAAGTCTACAATAACCGCGGCATTGTCTATGCCCGCAAAGGCGACGACCGGGCGCTCGCGGATTTTGCCCAAGCGCTCAGGCTCGACCCGGATTATGCGGCAGCCTGCTATAATCGCGGCGTTGCCTATTACGGCAAAGGCGACTATGACCACGCGATTGAGGATTTCACCCAAGCAATCAAACTCGACCCGGATGACGCGTCAGCCTACAATGGTCGCGGCGCTGCCTATCTCGGCAAGGGCGATTACGAACAAGCGGTTGCGGATTTCACCCAAGCAGTCAGGCTCGACCCGAATGACGCGGAAGCGCAAAAGAATCTTGAAACGGCGCGGAGACGAGGGCGGTAGGCGGAACCCGCCGGGCGCTTTGCCGAAGGGGCGGAAAACCCGGCGCGGGCGGGAGGCACAGCCTTTTACGCCGCCCTATGTTCCCACAAGGAACTCGGTCGTTCCCTGTGGGGACACGAAACTCGGTCGAAAGCCTTTGTGCGCAGTAGCGCGTCGAAGGCTTTCGCGCTATACTCCCGCACATGAATGCGCAAGACAATGCTGACCTGTGCCCCTGCGGTTCAGGCGCGCGCTACGGCGAATGCTGCGCGCCGCTTATCGCGGGCACGTTCCCCGCGCCGACGGCGGAAGCCCTTATGCGCGCCCGCTATTCCGCCTACGCGAAGCGCGAAATCCCGTTTCTCCTTGCGACCTGCGACCTCTCCGAAACCGGCAGGGACGGCAAGCCGCGCAAAGCGGCTGCCGACGAAAAGGCGACCCGCCAATGGAGCGAGGAGTCGCTGTGGCGGGGGCTGAAAATCATCCGCACCGAGAAGGGCGGGACGGGCGACAGCGAGGGCGTCGTCGAGTTTGAGGCGACCTATACCGACAAGCGCGGCGTGCGCCAGACCCACCACGAGACGGCGTCCTTCAAGCGGCTCGACGGCAGGTGGCTGTTCTCAAACGGCGACCTGAAGCCGGAAACCGTCCGCCGCGAAGGGCGCAAAATCGGGCGGAACGAGCCCTGCCCCTGCGGCTCGGGGAAAAAGCACAAGCTGTGCTGCGGACGCTAGCGCGGGACGGCGGCTAGTGCCTCGGCGAATCGTCCTGACGGGCTTCCACGCCATAGAGGAGAGAATCCGCGGGACTACCGCTTCTTCCGGCGCGGAAGGGCTGCGCCTTGTATACGCGTCTCCCGCCGGACCCCGCGTGCGGGAAATCCTCGCCGAAGCGCGGCGTGCGGGCATCGCCGCGTCCGCTTCGGACAGGCGCGAGCTCGACTCGCTTGTCGCCTCGCTGCCGGAAGCCCTGCGCGACCACCGCGGACTCGTGCTCGTGGCTGAAGGCGCCTCCGCCGGAACCGACCTCGACTCCTTCCTGCGCGCGCTCGGCGCCCGCCCTGCCCGCGTCGTGCTGCTCGACTCTATCACCGACCCCTATAACGCGGGCGCAATCATCCGAAGCTGCGACCAGTTCGGCGTGTCGCTCGTGGTCGCCTCCCGGCACAAGAGCGTCGGCGACCTCTGCGCAAACGAGACCGTGAGCCGCGCAAGCGCGGGAGCGGCGGCGTGGGTGCCGGTCTGCACGGCGGGGAATCTGGTGCAGGCGGCGGAAAAGCTGAAGGACGCGGGATTCTGGCTCTACGGCGCGGACTCCGCCGGAGAACCGGTGCGCGGCGTCGCGTTCTCGGAGCGGAGCGCGCTGGTGCTGGGGAGCGAGGGACGCGGCATATCGCGCCTGCTTGCGGAGCAGTGCGACGCGCTGTGCGCTGTGCCGACCTGCGGCAGGCTCGACAGCCTGAACGTGTCGGTCGCGGCGGGAATCCTGCTCTACGAGATGACCCAACCCGGCGGGTACGGCGTTCGGCGGTAGCCTTTATACCGCGAGTTTGCGGAGCAAACTCGGTAGCAAGCCGAAGGCGCGCGGCAGCTTCTTGAGGAAACAAGCATTCACCTTGCGGGAGACGTTTAAGTTTCTTCAAGAAACTCGGCATATAGGTTTTGCCCCTCTGCTTTGTCTGCGGATAAAAACAGAGACGCCCGCCTGCTGGTCAAGCCCCCGCACGGGAACGCGAAAGCTGTTGACAAACATACCGCATACACGGTATGCTTATTGACTAGCATTCGTATGTATTATATGTTTTTTCCGCAAGCATAAAGGAGCGACAGCATGGCTGTAACGAAAGTAGCCGAAATAAATCTGGACTTGGCGGCGGTTTCTAACCGCGAAGACCGCCTCGGTTCTATCATATCGTGGGACGGCAGCGCGTCGCAGTTGGTTGCGCTGTCCGGCAACCAGTCCGAGCACCGCAACGTCGCGGCTCCGCGCATTACCATAAGCAAACAAGAATATGCCGAAAAAAAGGGTGCCTGCGGCGACTGTTCCGGCAAAGGCACGGGCTGCAACATCGAAGAGCTTAAAATGCCCTTCAACCAGCAGACAATGTGTTCCCACGCAATCGTAACGTGTCAGGTCGGCAACACCACCGACTGCGTGCTGATAGAGCATTCGCCGATAGGCTGTTCGGCGACTCACCCGCGCTACGACCAAGGCTATAAAATCGGTTTGCTGCGCCGCAACAAACCCTACGACAGCATAAAAGCATTCAGCACGAATCTGCTTGAAAACGACATGATTTTCGGGGCGACCGACAAACTCCGCCAGACCTGCCGAGACGCGAAACGCCGCTTTAACCCGAAGGCGATATTTATCTCAATGTCGTGTTCCACCGCGATAATAGGCGAGGACTTAGAATCCGTTTCAATGAAAATGGAAGAGGAATTAGGCATTCCCGTTATCCCGCTGCACTGCGAGGGTTTCAGAAGCAAACACTGGAGCACCGGCTTCGACATATCCCAGCACGGAGTCATGCGTCAAATCGTGAACAAAAAGCCGCATACGCAGAAAGACCTGATAAACATAATTGCGCTGTGGGGAACCGATTATTTTACGGAGCTGCTTCAGCCTCTCGGCTTGCGCGTGAATTACCTGATCGATATGGCGAGCTTTGACGAGATGAAGCAAGCCTCCGAAGCGGTGGTAAGCGCCACATTCTGCCATACGCTGGGTTCGTATATGGCGACCGCCCTTGAGCAGAATTACGGCGTTCCGCAGATAGAATCTCCGCAGCCTTACGGAATAGCCGCGACGGATTACTGGCTCCGCGCCGTCGGCAAAGCGGTCGGCAAAGAAGCGGAAGCCGAAACATATATTGCCGAACAGCACGCGCGGATACTGCCGCAGATTGCGGAACTGCGCGAAAAACTAAAAGGCGTAAAAGGCTTTATTGCGACGGGTTCAGCCTATGCGCACGGTTTAATCTCCGTGTTGCGCGAACTCGGCATTCAGGTAGACGGTTCCGTAGTGTTCCACCACGATCCGGTGTATGACGGCGGGCATGAAGCGCAAAACACGCTGAAGTATCTTGTCGAGAATTACGGCGACGTGCCTCATTTCACCGTGAGCAAAACGCAGCAGTTTCAGTTTCCCGGACTTCTGCGGCGCGTAAACCCGGATTTCGTCATAATACGCCACCCGGGACTTGCCCCCGTCGCCGCAAAAATGGGCATTCCCTCCCTCGTCATGGGAGACGAGCACTTCCCCCTTGCGTATGACGGCATAATCAGGACAGGCAATATTTTAATAGCGATTTTAGCGCGCAAAAAGTTTAACAACGTGCTGAAGCGTCACGTAAAACTGCCGTACACGGAGTGGTGGCTCAGTCAGGAAGACCAGTTTATTTTAGCGAAACACCCGGAAATTCTGGACGACGAATATGTCGAGAGTAAAGCCGAAATTAAAGAGGCGGCGGCATAATGGCTGAGGATTCGGAACACTGCGTCAACCAGACTCTGTCTACGATTGCGGCGCGCGCCCGCACAGAGCCGACAAACTCTATCGTTCACCCGCATTATGCCTGCGCCATAGGGGCCGCGCATACCGTTTCGGCAATACCGCGCGCCATACCTATTTCAAACTGCGGACCCGGCTGCGCCGACAAGCAGTTTAACTTTATATCGGCAGGCAACGGCTATCAGGGAGCGGGGTATTCGGGCGGCGGCTCCATACCGAGCACCAATATGTGCGAGCAGGACGTTGTTTTCGGCGGAATAGATAAACTCGATAAGCTGATAAAATCTTCCTTGAAGATTATGGACGGCGATTTATTTGTGGTGCTCACCGGCTGCATCGGAGAGCTTATCGGCGACGACGCTAAGTCCGTCGTCAAAAAATACCAAGAGCTCGGCAAGCCTATCGTGAGCAGCCAAGTAGCGGGTTTCAGAGGAAACAACGTCATAGGGCACGAAATAGTGGTCGCCGACATTATAGACCAGTTTGTCGGGGACTACGAAGGCAAAAGAGAAAAAGGGCTTGTCAATTTATTGTGCGAGGTGCCGTATTACAATTCGCACTGGCGCGGCGACTACCTTGAGCTTAAACGCATTATCGAAGGGGCTGGGTTAAGAGTAAACATGCTTTTTGGCTCGGAAAGCAAAGGCGTATCCGAATGGAAAGCTATTCCAAGGGCGCAGTTTAACCTTGTTCTTTCGCCGTGGGTTGGACTTTCTGTTGCCGAACACTTAAAAGAAAAATACGGACAACCGTATCTTCATATACCGGTTATTCCGATAGGCGAGGAAGCGACAAGCGCTTTTATACGCCGGATAGTCGAGTATGCGGGGGTCGATAAAGAGCCGTCAGAAACGTTTATAACGGGAGAAGCTGCACGGTATTATTATTTTCTTGAGCATTTTGCAGAGTTCTTTTCTGAATTCTGGTTTGGTTTGCCCGCAACGTTTGCCACAGTGGCGGACGCGTCTATAAACATTGCGATAACCAAATTTCTCAGCGACCAAATGGGGCTTATACCAGTAAAGCAGATTATAACCGATAACCCGC
>NZ_BBPW01000052.1:0-5311 GCF_001028545.1 Treponema endosymbiont of Eucomonympha sp.
GGAGAGGCGCTTGGCTGCAGTCCGCGACAGTACCGCTTGTCACAATGCCGCTTGCCGGTATCCCGTACTCGTCAACTACCAAGTGTAATTTGCTGTTCAGCCCCCTTTTGTGCGGCTAATGTCCTGATTGCCGCCGCGCGCCCCGCACGCGTCCGCGTGTGCCTTGATATACGTCGAATCTATCATAAAAATATCCCCGGCAGGCTCGCCTATTGCGGCGTCCGCCAGCATTTTCCATATTCCCTTGTCTCGCCAGCGGCAAAACCGCTTGTGTATGCTGTTCCAGTTCCCGAATTCTGGCGGTATATCTCTCCGCGGAGCGCCCGTGCGCGTCTGCCCCGCTACCGCATTAATAAACAAACGGTTGTCTTTCGCCACTCCCCCGTGTTTCCCTGCCTGCCCGGGCAGCAGTTTTTTTATCCGTTCCCACGCCTCGTCGCTTATATCATGCCGGTGAATGCCTTCATTTTCTTTCATGCTTCCCCTTTTACCTCTTTTCCTTTATCCAGTCCACACTACCTAGCGGTTTATCAAAGGAGCAGACCGAAGGGGCGGCGAAAGCCGCTCCTTTTTGCGCCCTGTTCTCTGCGTCGAGGCGGCGGCGTTTCAGCCTTTTATGCACCGCGCAGGCAATAGGCGTATACGCGCTTCAAATCACCCAGTCCCAAAACCCCTCTTCGTGGGATTCCGCGCGCTTCTCCGGCTCCGCCGGTTTGAACTGGTGTTCCACATTTTTGACGCTCACCCGCGTCTGGTCCGGCACCGACTTCACGATGAACGCGCTACTCCCGATTACGGTGCCTTCCCCGATAACCGTCGCGCCGCCGAAAATCGACGCGCCGGAATACACCGTAACATGACTGCACAGGGTGGGGTGGCGCTTGACGCTTTTTAACTGCTGACCGCCGCGGGTGGAAAGCGCGCCGAGCGTAACCCCCTGATATATTTTGACATAATCGCCGATGACGGTCGTTTCGCCGATAACGATGCCCGTGCCGTGGTCGATAAAAAAATATTTGCCGATAGTCGCGCCCGGGTGAATATCGACGCCGGTTATGCTGTGGGAGTGTTCGGACATAATGCGGGGGATAAGCGGCACGTCCAGCAGGTACAGTTCGTGGGCGAGCCTGTAGGTGGTTATCGCAAAAATCCCCGGATACGAGGAGATTATCTCGTCACGGCTGAATGCCGCCGGGTCGCCGTCAAACGTAGCTTCCACGTCGGTAACCAGCAGCGCGCGAATATCGGGTAATTTGGAGAGAAACGCGAACGTAATCTCGGCAGCCCTTTCGGCGACAAGCGCCTCGCCGCGGTGCGTCAAAGCGAGCTCGATTTGCGCTTCAAGATGATAGGTTATATCCTCAAGTAAGGCGCCCACATAGTACTTCAGCCAGCCGCCCGATATTTTCTTTTTGCCAAAGTATCCGGGAAATATGAGCGCCCGAAGTTTTTCAACCGTATCGGCAATAACGCTCCGGTTAAGCTGGTTTTTAGAATCAGCCTTGATAATGCTGGTCGTTTCCTCATAGCTTTGAGCCAGCATATCGACCAGTTGTTTGGTGTGCGACGGGTCCATTATTCCCTTTTTTGCTCAATGAAGGAGTTCACGCAGCGCCCGTGCCAGCGCGTCGATTTCGTCCCCCGTATTGTAGAACGCTATCGACGGTCTGACGGTGCCTTCAAGCCCGAAATTGCGCAGAATCGGCTGGGCGCAGTGGTGCCCTGCGCGGACGGCTATGCCCTTGCTGTTCAGATAGCTCCCGATTCGCTCAAGCTCATACCCGTCGAGCACAAACGAAAGCACACTCGCCTTATTATCAGCGGTTCCGATAAGGGTCAGCCCGGGTATCTTGCTCAGTTCCCGTATCCCGTACTGCAAAAGCTCCTGCTCGTAGCGCTGAATATTTTCCATGCCGATAGCCGTTATATAGTCAATTGCGGCTCCCAGCCCGGCGGCGTCGGCGATGTTTCCGGTGCCGGCTTCAAACTTCATAGGCGCTTTCTGATACACGGTGCGTTCAAACGTTACGTCGGCAATCATATTGCCGCCGCCGTGATAAGGCTGTGCCGCCTCAAGCAGTTCGGTCTTTCCGTATACCGCGCCGATTCCGGTGGGGGCGAAGATTTTGTGCCCTGAAAACACCAGAAAGTCCGCGTCCATAGCGGCAACATTCACGCTCATATGCGGCACGGACTGTGCGGCGTCTATCAGGACACGCACCCCGTTCGCGTGGGCGATCTGTATCATTTCCTCGACCGGCGCGATTGTGCCGAGGGCGTTGGATACGTGCGTCGCCGACACAAATTTGGTGCGGCTGTTGAAGAGCCGCGCGTACTCCGAAAGGATAATCTGCCCGCTTTTATCGACAGGCGCTACCCGTAGCACCGCGCCGGTTTCCGCCGCGATAAGCTGCCACGGCACGATGTTCGCGTGGTGCTCCAGCATCGTGAGGATAATCTCGTCCCCTGACGCAAGCAAGGGTTTGACATACGCCTGGGCGACAAGGTTTATCCCTTCGGTGGTGCCCCGCACAAACACGATATTGTCGGGGGAAGGCGAGCCTATAAAGCGCGCTGTTTTTTCCCGAGCCGCTTCATACGCGTTTGTCGAACGCGCAGCAAGTTCGTGAGCGCCGCGGTGCACGTTAGAGTTTTCGTGCTCATAAAAATACTTTAGGCGCTCGATAACTTGCTGAGGCTTCTGCGTTGTGGCGGCGTTGTCGAACCACACCAAGGGGTGCCCGTTCACCGTTTCGCTCAAAACCGGAAAATCCGCGCGTATCGCCTCAACGCTCCGATTCCCTATAACAGCGTGAATAGCGGAATATGAATCCCGATATTCCGGGAGTTCAGCGCGACCGATTTCCGTTTGCGGAAAGTCAGTACGCAAAGTGGAACTTTGCGGCAACACAACAGGAGAGTAAGATTCCGCCCTCGAAGGCGCAGCCTGCGTCCCAAATTCGGGGAAGTAGGCAAACGCCAACGTGGCAATCTCGTCAGCGTCAGGAAGCCCGTACTGACTCGGCAAACCGTTAGACGCTGTAGTCATAATAATCACCGACTTCCACGTCTTCGAGCACCGCTATTGCGTCGTCTGTCAGAATTGCCGCCGAGCAATACAGCGAAAGCAGATACGAGGCCACTCCATTATCGCCGATGCCGCGGAAGCGCACAGCAAGTCCCCGTGAATGCTCGCCCGGCAAGCCGGTCTGGAACAAACCGATAACGCCGCGCTTCGCTTCGCCGGTACGGACAAGCAGGATATTCGTTTTGCCTGATTTTCCTTTGGGATTTTTAAGTCCGTCTACAAACAGCTTATCCGTCGGGATAAGCGGAATGCCGCGCCACGCGACGAATGTGCCGCCGGATATATTCACCGTAACCGGCGGAACCCCGCGCTTCGTGCATTCCCGCTCGAATGCCGCAATAGCCCGCGGGTGCGCCAAGAAGAACGACGGTTCTTTCCACACCTTGGAAATCAATTCGTCAAGGTCGTCAGGCATCGGAGCGCCTCTCCGAGTCTGTACGCGCTGGGAATCGGCGACATTCTTGAGCAGCCCGTAGTCGTCGCTGTTAATAAGCTGGCTTTCCTGCCGTTCCCGAAGGGACTCGACTGCCAGCGCAAGCTGTTCGTGCACTTGGTCGAAAGGAGCGTGATAAACATCCTGCACCTTCGTATCTACGTTGATAATAGTCGATATTGCGCCCAGCTCGTATTCTCTCGGTTTCGCCTGATATTCGACATATCCTTGCGGAATCTCGACCTTGTTCGGGTCTTTGCTGCAAAGCGCGTCGAGAGGAGTGTTTCCCTCTACTACCTTATTCACCCGGTAAATACCGGCCTCAAGCCCTTTGAATTCCAATACCCTGGTTATCCAGCGGGGCGTCAGCGAACCGAACTGCGGCGCCGTCTTTGTTACGTCTGTAAGCTGATACGCCGCCGCGCTTCCGAGCGCGTTTAACTGTGCTTTTTCTGCCATACTTCTGCTCCTCAATTTATTTTTTTTCGCATTTCATGCGTTTTTTAACACCGACTGATTGCGCCGAATTATCCGGCGCGTTTTAATACACCGGCAAAGCGCGGTCAACTGCCCGCGCCCACCCGTTTATGCCGTCTTCCAAATTCAGGAGCCTGCCGGCATACCCAGCCTCCTGAAGCGCCCTGATAGCAAAAACACTGCGCTGTCCGATTTTGCAGACGAACACCGCGTCAATTGCCGGGTCAAATTCTCCGATACGCCTGACCATTTGCCCCAGCGGAATCGACTTCGCTTGCGGGAAATGCACAATTGCCCGTTCATGCGGTTCACGAATATCGATAATCTGTAAAGGTTCTCCCGCGTCAATACGGCGCTTCAACGCCTGCGCGGTAATGGTTTCGACCGATTTTTCGTCACGCCTTTTCAGCCCGCAGAACTCTTCGTAATCAACCAGCTCGCGAATAGACGGGTTTTTGCCGCATATCGGACAATTCGCGTCCTTTTCCAACGCGAGCGTGCGGAACGTTAATTTCCACGCGTCAAACAGGAGAAGGCGCCCCGCAAGCGTATCTCCCCCGCCGACAATGAGCTTGATAACTTCATTCGCCTGCAATGAGCCGATAATGCCGGGCAGCACACCGACAACTCCCCCTTCCGCGCACGAAGGCACTAACCCGGGCGGCGGCGGTTCGGGATATAGACACCGATAGCAAGGACCCACTTTTGCATAAAAGACGCTCGCTTGCCCCTCGAATTGAAAGATAGAGCCGTATACGTTGGGAATTCCCAGGAGCACGCACGCGTCGTTTACGAGGTAGCGGGTTTGATAGTTATCCGTGCCGTCCGCAACCACATCGTAGCCTTTCATAAGCTCCAGCGCATTTTTGCTGGTAAGCATCGTATTGTACGTAACCACGTTTATAGTCGGGTTTATGCCTTTTACACGGTCTTTCGCCGACGCGACTTTCGGTCGCCCTATGTCCTTCGTGCTGTGAATCACCTGCCGCTGCAGGTTCGACTCTTCGACAAAATCAAAATCCGCCATGCCGATGGTTCCCACGCCTGCCGCGGCAAGATAAAGCGCCAGCGGCGCGCCGAGACCTCCGGTCCCGACGAGCAGCACTTTCGCCGCCTTGAGTCGCTTTTGCCCTTCAACGCCGATTTCGGCAAGCAGCAGATGACGGCTGTACCGCGCGATTTCCCCGTTCGACAAGCCGGGAAGCGCTCGGTCGCCGATTATGCTCGACGTCACGCCGCCGCAAACCCATAAGCACGGCAACACCCGCCCGCGATTCCGGGGACAAGCAAAATCGTGTCACGTTCAGAAACCC
>NZ_BBPW01000053.1:0-5745 GCF_001028545.1 Treponema endosymbiont of Eucomonympha sp.
GCGCGTCGCCATAAGCCGCGAAATGGCGAGCAAAATACAGGTATAGGCGGCGGCATAAGGGGGCGTATATGCGGACACTGCAGGACGTGCAGCCCGGACAGACGGCACGGGTGGCGAAGCTGCACGGGGAAGGGGCGCTGAGGCGCCGGATTATGGATATGGGCATAACAAAAGGCGCGGAGATTCTGGTGCGGAAAGTCGCCCCGCTCGGCGACCCGATAGAAGTGAAGGTCCGCGGCTACGAGCTCAGCCTGCGGAAAGCGGATATCGACATTATTGAAGTCGAGTAGGGGAATATGGCACTCAAAATCGCCCTTGCGGGCAACCCGAATGCGGGCAAGACGACGCTGTTCAACGCGCTCACCGGCTCAAACCAGTTTGTGGGCAACTGGCCCGGCGTAACGGTGGAAAAAAAAGAAGGCAGGCTCAAGGGGCAGCGGGACGCGACGGTCGTCGACCTGCCGGGCATATATTCGCTTTCCCCGTATTCGCTGGAAGAAGTGATTTCCCGCAACTATATACTGGAAGAAAACCCCGACGTCATCCTGAACATAATTGACGGCACAAACCTTGAGCGCAACCTGTTTCTGACAACGCAGCTTCTGGAGCTCGGCGTTCCGGTCGTCGCCGCGCTCAACATGATGGACGCGGTGGAGAAGTCCGGCGACAGCATACACGCGGGCGAGCTGCAAAAGGCGCTCGGCTGCCCCGTCGTGGGCATTTCGGCGCTCAAGGGCACGGGCGTCGCGGAAGCGGCGGAGGCTGCACTGAAGCAGGCTGCCGCGAAACAGACCGCAACTCCGGCGGTGAAGTTTAACGCGGTGATAGAAGGCGCGATACTGGCGCTGGATCCGCTTATGGACGGAGTCCCGAAACCGCTGCGGCGCTTCTATGCGCTCAAGACGCTGGAGCGGGACGAAAAGGTTGCCGAAAAGCACCTGTTTGGCGTTCATAGGGAACACCCCGACCCGCTCCACGAGCACCTAGCCTATCATCATCACGACCCCCGCGACCCGATTCACGACCATTTGGCTCACCGCCGCGACCGCGTAGCGCATTATCACCACGGGGGTTTGCGGCACTCCGGCGTAGAACTGATACTGGCGGCGGCGGAGCAGAAGCTCGGCGACGACGCGGAGAGCGCAATAACCGAGGGGCGCTACCAGTTTATCGAGCGGATACTGCCGAAGGTGCTGAAGCGGCACAGCTCAACGACGATGAGCGCGTCGGACAGAATCGACCGCGTCGTAACGAACCGCATCTGCGCGCTGCCGATTTTCGCGGCTATTATCTTCTGCATATATTTCGTCGCGGTTACCACCGTCGGCGCGTGGGTAACCGACTGGACGAACGACGGGCTGTTCGGCGACGGGTTTTCGTTCTTCGGCAGAGACGTGCCCGGCATTCCGGCGCTCGTCGGCGGCGGGCTGGAAGCCGCCGGAACGGCGGACTGGCTCAACGGACTTATCCTCGACGGCATTATCGCGGGGGTCGGCGCGGTAATCGGCTTTGTGCCGCAGATGCTGGTGCTGTTCTTTCTGCTCGCCGCGCTCGAAGCCTGCGGCTATATGGCGCGGATAGCCTTTATCCTCGACCGCGTGTTCCGCCGCTTCGGGCTTTCGGGCAAGAGCTTTATCCCTATGCTCATCGGCACGGGCTGCGGCGTCCCCGGCATCATGGCTTCGCGGACAATTGAGAACGAAAAAGACCGCCGCATGACGGTTATGACCACGACATTTATGCCCTGCGGCGCGAAGCTGCCGATTATCGCACTGGTTTCCGGCGCACTGTTCGGCGGCGCGTGGTGGGTCGCGCCCAGCACCTATTTTCTGGGCATTTTTTCGGTCGTCGCTTCCGGCGTCATTCTAAAGAAGACCGCGCCGTTTGCGGGAGAGCCCGCGCCCTTCGTCATGGAACTGCCCGCTTATCACCTGCCGACGCTCGTCAACGTGCTGCGCTCTATGTGGGAGCGCGGCTGGTCGTTCGTCAAAAAGGCGGGCAGCATCATCCTGTTTTCGGCGGTGACGGTATGGTTCCTGTCGAGCTTCGGCTTTGTCGGCGGCGCTTTCGGCATGGTCGAGGACATGAACGGCAGCATCCTCGCCGCCGTCGGGAACGCCGTCGCGTGGCTTTTCGCGCCGCTCGGATTCGGCACATGGGACGCGGCGGTGGCGACCATTACGGGGCTGGTGGCAAAGGAAAACGTCGTCGGCACTATGGGAGTGCTCTACGGTTTTGCGGACGCGGCGGAAAACGGCGAGGAAATCTGGACTTCCTTCGCAGGCGGCTTCACCAAGCTGTCGGCGTTCACCTTTTTGTCGTTCAACCTGTACTGCCCCCCCTGCTTTGCCGCAATCGGCGCTATCAGGCGGGAAATGAACAGCGCGAAATGGACGTGGTTTGCCCTCGCCTATCAGTTCGCCTACAGCTACGCGCTTGCGCTGGTCGTGTATCAGCTTGGGTCGCTGTTTGCGGGGGCGGGCTTTACCGCCGGTACCGCGTTCGGCTTTCTGACGCTCGGCGCGCTGGTCTTCGGGCTGGCGCGAAAACCGGCGGCTAGCCGTCCGTTACAGAAAAAACGGTAAACAGCGGGGCGCGTATACGCGTTCGGCAGTAGCCGAACGTCCGAGTTCCTTGAAGGAACTCGGCATTAAGGGCTTTGCCCTCAACGTCTTCGCCCATAAGGTAGAGTCTCTATGCCTTGCATATACGCCTTTGCTATGAATGAGCGTTAATCGGAATAAAGAAACCCCGTTGCAAGCAGCGGGGTTTTGAATATTTCTCTTTGAAATCTTTGCGTATGCGGGGGAACAAATCCCTCGCACCCCCAGTTTTCCGCAGCAAGCTACGGGGTATCAGACCTTAGAAGAAGCTAATAAATAGGAGGAGAATATGACGCATTTTTTGCAGGAGAATCTTTCCACGGTCATAGTGGCAGCCGCCGTGTTCGGCGCGCTTGCCGCGGTAGCCGCACGGCTGATTATAAACCGCCGGAAGGGGAAAACGACGTGCGGGTGCGGACACTGCGCGGCGGGCTGCGATAGCCGGACGCAACCCGAATAAATTGGACGAATAAAAAACAGGGGGCGCACACATCACAAACTTATGAATGATCTTTTACCATATAAGTTTTAAAAAGACGTATTAACGCAAGGTGTGCGCCTTTTTTACATTGAGACGCACAAAAACAGGGCGAAAGCCCTGCTTTTTTATGCCTCGTCCGCTGAACTGCCGAACGGTTTGAAAAACACCTGGCGTTCAGCTACCGCCGAACGCCGCAGCCTCGCGGCAAAAACTGCAAACCCCTCTTGACAATTCGCCGGGTGGTTTTTATACCTGTATGTAAAAACACGAGGAGAAGATTTATATGAAAGGTTTTATGAAGCGCGTCGCTGTTATCGGCATTGCGGTGCTGGCATTAGGAGCCTGCTCGAATATCAGCGGTGCTGCGTCCGAGCATACGGGGGACGCGCAGAGACAGAGCGCGTGGGGCTGGTTTGTCTATATACGGGGACCAAACGGGGAGGTTGATATTCCCATATTCGGGAAGTATCGCAACGAAGATTGCGGTACCGACAAAGTGGTAACGGCATCTATGTATCTGCGTTATAGAGCCGCTGAGTTTAGGGACGAATTGGAACGGGTGCATATACCGATTCTGGAGTGTCACATGACGTCTAATCTGTTTGAGAACTGCTATATAAAGTTTAACCTGAAGCAGGTTACGCATATACGCCTCTGTTTTCTGGAATAGTGAGCGGATATATGAATGAACGCTGCTTGAAATGGTAGAAGAGGAATATGCCGCATTTTTGCAGGATAATCTTTCCGCGGTCATCGTGGCAGCAGCCGTGTTCGGTGCGCTTGCGGACCGCCGGAAAGGAAAATGCCGTACGGGTGCGGGCACAGCGCGGCATAGAGGCGGGCTTTCCGGAAACTCGGCGCAGAGGTAATCCCGCTTCCCGGCGAAAAACAGCCGAAAACGGTTTGACAAGGCCAGCGGGCGTTTGCTATGATAGGTGGGAGAGGTGACCCATGTTCGCGCAGAAATTGTTTGCCACGGCGTTTCCGCGCTTGTTCTCGGCTCGTGCGCGCATTCCGAATATGCGCTTTCTTGCGCCGCGCGGGACGGCGGAATCGGGAAGATATGCCGCTTCTATGATTGAAGCCCGTTTCCGAATTATAGGCACCGACGAATACATAGCGTACAAAAAAGTGTACGCCAGCAAACAGAAGCGTCCCAATATAACGGAAACCGGGAACGGCTATTAACGGTTTGACTGTTTTTCGGCGCACCCGAATATGATAGCCCTTGCAGAAAAAATGAGATGCATGTATGGGCAATATGCGGTTGTGTTCGGTGACGGCATCTCGGCTTATGGCGAATACAGTGTGCCGCGGCGCATCTTTTGGAGACGAAAATATGGAGCTGTACAACATTAATGTAGCGTACTATATCTGCAACGGTTTCAGCAGCGACGAAATGTATCTTAATAAAAAAATATTTTCTGTATACGCCGTAAGTTCCGTAATAAGAAATATATCCGTATGCGAATGAATTTGATTAGACGGGAACGTCGCGCGCGGCGTTCCCTGGGAAGGCAAAAGATGAAGGCACTGAATGTGTTTGCGGCGACGACATTGGGCATTTTGGCAGGAACGCTGGCTTCGTGCCGGCAGGAGCTTGCGCCGAGCGTGTCGCGCGAGGCGGCGGGCGGCACGGAGCGAAAAGCCAGCCTTGCCCAGTACCGCGACGGGAAGTATACGTTTTACTTTACCAACGGCAACAAGGCGAGCGGGGACTGCGACGGGTATTCCTATGAGCTGCCGCTGGGAGGGCGGACGACGATTTTTGAATGGTGGCAGAGCGACGCGGAAATCTGGGAGCGGCGACTGCGCTCGGCGGGAATCAGTTCGGAAAGCTATAAGACAAGCTCGCTCTTCCAGCATTGCCGGGTATGGTTTGATTCTGTGCAGCTTATCGGCGTCGGGAAAGAGAGCTATACCCCGCTCCACTTTAGGAGCTACCGTCCGCAGGACTACGCGTATCTTTATCCTAACAAAGGCGGGCGGATAAAAATCGAAGTTACGTCGGCGCTGTTTTATGCGCCGCCGAGAGATTATTTTAATTTCGAAGCGTGGGAGCTTAAAGAAAGCAGCCTGAAAAAGCTTGCAAAAGACCAGAAAGCGCGGGACACACCGTCGATCTGCATACTCTTTGACACAGAGCGCAGATTAGAAAAAGCCGAAGCGATTTTGCGCAACGCGGGCATTGCCGTTTTGGATACATACACTTCAAGCCGAATGAGTAGCGTGGTTATAGACGCGCGCGACGTTCGTTCCTTCAACTTCGACAACGGGGTGCCGTACTAGACGTCGGTTTTTCTCCCGCTGCTTTTCTCTTATGCGCGGCAAACAGGCTTTGTCTCTCTGCCGCGAGTTTGCGAAGCAAACCCGTCAAACGCCTTTTCCGCCGACGAAGCTGTGGCGACAGTCTACCAAGCTACGGCAAGGTTCTACCAAGCTACGCCAACAGTCGCCGAAGCTACGGAAACAGTTCCGAACATGTGCGCAAAGGTTCGGAACATGAGCGCGAAAGCTGCGCAAACCAGTGAGCAGCGTTTCTCCGGACACGCGAATGTGATAGAGTGCTTCTCTGTGCGCCGGAATGGCGAAACAACGCCGGCAGCAAAGCGGCGTACAATATGCATTCGGCGTATGCTATGATGCTTATAGTTGAGCGAC
>NZ_BBPW01000054.1:0-15430 GCF_001028545.1 Treponema endosymbiont of Eucomonympha sp.
CGGAGGTAGGCGAGCAGCGCGTCCATTTTGTCTGCGGGCGCCTGCACCTCAAAGTAGAGATTCGGCCGGTCTATGCCAACGGCGAGCGTGTAGGGGTCGCGGAGCGCGAGGCTTTCGATTATGTCCCCTCTGACTTTCTCGGTCGCCGTCGCGGTAAAAGCGGCGACGGGCGGGCGGCGCGGCAGCAGGCGGACGAACTCGCGGACGCCGAGATAGCTCGGGCGGAAGTCGTGCCCCCACTGGGACACGCAGTGCGCCTCGTCCACGGCGAGTAGCGACAGCCCGACCGACCCGGCGATTCGCAGCGTGTCGTCCCGGAGGAGGCGCTCAGGCGCGACATAGACGATTTTGTACGCGCCCGCGAGCGCGTTGCGGACGGCGGCGGCGTATTCCGCAGGGCTGAGGGAACTGGTGAGGCACGCCGCGCTCACGCCGGACTGCACAAGAGCTGCGACCTGGTCGCGCATGAGCGATATGAGCGGGGAGACCACGAGGGTGAGACCGGGAAGCAGCAGCGCGGGCACCTGATAGCACAGGGATTTTCCCGCCCCGGTCGGCATAACGCCGAGCGAATCGCGGCCGGCGAGCAGCGCGGCAATGATTTCCGCCTGCCCGGCGCGAAACCTCTCGTAGCCGAAGCAGCGCTTCAGAACTTCGCGGACGGCAGAGGGCAGGGCGGTGGGTTCGTTCATCGCACGCAGAAAGGGAACGCCTTTACCACGCCTTTGGCTGCCACGCTTCCGGCGGCTCGGCAATACGGACGGTGTCGCCGGACTGTTCAAGCACGTAGAAGCCGCTTTTGTGGGCGTAGTCCCGCGCCTGTTTGCCGACGATTCCCCCCGCAACCGCGCCGAGATACTGCCGCGTGTCATTGTGCCTGTCGGCATAGGCGCGGAGCACAGACATTCGCTCAGCGTGAGCTTTAACGTCCTCGACAGTCAGCTCCGTCTTCACCTCCACCGCAAGCGCATACGCGCCGTTTTCAAGCAGCACGTCGACTTCCGCAAGCGTCTTGTCGTGCGCGTCTTTGCAGACGACGCGGGTGTTCGTTCTGGTAAACGCATAGCCGAGCGCGTTGAACTTGCGGTGCATATCGGGGGAGACGAGGTGCTCGATTAAGCTGCCGAGCCGGTTCCCCAGATTCCCGATAGCCTGATTCACCGCTTTAATCTCGCGGTCGGTCTCTTTCTGCCGCTGGGCAATATCTTTTATCATGCGGTCGGTTTCTTTTTGCTGCTGGGCATTCTCTTGAAGTGTTGCCCAAAGCTGCTCAAAGGTCGTTTCCGCCGCTGTTTTCCGCGCTTGGTCGCTCATGTTGTCCCCCTGCCGTAAACATACCGCAATCCTGCGGGGAAGGCAACGTCGATACCCGTTCCCTTTCTCGTCTCATAGAGGAAGCGTTTTGCCGCTTCCTCTATGACGGCATAGGGGTTTGCGCCTGTCGGCAAGTCCGCTCGGCAGACTGATAGAGTGGAAACCGCCGCAAAGTCCGCTCGGCAGCCCCGTGCGCGGAAGCCGCCCGCAACTAATCCCGCTCGATAGCCGCAGTAGCCGCTTATCCGCAGTACGGCTATATCGCCCTCCGGCAAAGCCCGCTCGGTAGCCCCGTGCGCGGCAACCGCCTGCAACTAATCCCGCTCGATAGCCTCGGTCGGCGCTTATCCGCAGTACGGCTATATCGCCCTCCGGCAAAGCCCGCTCGATAGCCCCGTGCGCGGCAACCGCCTGCAACTAATCTCGCTCGGTAGCCGCAGTAGCCGCTTATCCGCAATACGACTCATAGCCGCGCCCCTTCGGAAAGCCCGCTCGGCAGCCTTTTGCACGGCAACCGCCTGCAACTAATCTCGCTCGGTAGCCTCGGTCGGCGCTTATCCGCAGTACGGCTATATCGCCCTCCGGCAAAACCCGCTCGGCAGGCAACTGGGCGCGAATGCCCCTCCGCCCTATTTATCCCCTCGCGTCTATGCTATACTCGCGCTGGCGAGACGGCGCGTGAGAAATCGCCGTGCACTAGGTAGTGTGGACTGGATAAGGGAAAAGAGGTAAAATAGAGGCATGAAAAGAAATGAAGGCATTCACCGGCACGATATAAGCGACGAGGCGTGGGAACGGATAAAAGAACTGCTGCCCGGACAGGCAGGGAAACGCGGGGGAGTGGCGAAAGACAACCGCTTGTTTATTAACGCGGTAGCGTGGCAGACGCGCACGGGCGCTCCGTGGAGGGATATACCGCCAGAATTCGGGAACTGGAACAGCATACACAAGCGGTTTTGCCGTTGGCGGGACAAGAGAATAGGGAAAATGCTGGCGGACGCCGCAATAGGCGAGCCTGCCGGGGATATCCGTATGATAGATTCGACGTATATCAAGGCGCACGCGGACGCATGCGGGGCACGCGGCGGCACTCAGGACATTAGTCGCACAAAAGGGGGCTGAACAGCAAATTGCACTTGGCAGTTGACGAGTACGGGATACCGGCAAGCGGCATTGTGACAAGCGGTACTGTCGCGGACTGCAGCCAAGCGCCTCTCCTTATGGAGGATTTGGAAGCGGAAGCGTTCCTTGCGGACAAGGCGTATGACACGAACGAGCTGCTCGATATGCTTAAAGAAGCGGATATAGTAGCAGTCATCCCTCCGGTTAAAAGCCGGAAAGAGCAAAGAGCGTACAGTCATGAACTGTATCGGGCGCGGCACGTCATTGAAAACGTCTTCCGCGCCCTCAAGCGCTGGCGGGGAATTGCTGTGTGCTGCGCAAAGCTCACCGCTTCCTTCATCGCCGCCATTCATGCCAGGTGTTTGTTCCTCTGCCTTCCAGTCCACACTACCTAGACCCATAAAGCGGATAAGCGCCTACTGTGCGGGCTTTGTTGGAGTTTCCACCGGTTGGGCTACCGAGCGATATGCGGGCAGGGCGACATAGAGCCGTAATACGGGTAAGCGCTTACTGTGCCTGCCGAGCGGGCTTGAGACGCGGGTTGACGAAGGCTTGCGGCGACTCTGTCGTTGCCCGCACGGGCAACACCGCTTGCCTTTGCGCGGCGCGTTCGGTATGCTTTGAGGAATACCGGCAAAGAGAGGCATAGGATATGAAAGTTATCGCGTTAAACGGGAGTCCCCGGAAAGAAAACAACACGGCTATCGCGCTCAGCATAATGGCGGCGGAGCTGCGGAAGAGCGGCGTCGAGACGGAAATCATCCGCGCCGCCGAAGGCGCCGTCCGCGGCTGCGCCGCCTGCAACGGCTGCGCGAAGACGCGCCGCTGCGCGTTTGCCGACAACGCGGTGAATACGGCTGCCGAAAAAATCCGCGCGGCGGACGGGCTGATTCTCGCTTCCCCGACCTATTACGGGGGAATAAACGGCACGATGAAGTCGTTCCTCGACCGCCTGTTCTATTCCAGCGGGCGGGAGTTTGCGTATAAGGCGGGCGCGTCTATCACCGTGGTTCGGCGGGCAGGGGCGGTGGACGTCATTCACCAGCTGAACAACTACCTGAACCTTGCCGAAATGGTCATTCCGCCGTCCCAGTACTGGGCGGTCGCTTACGGCACGGCGCCCGGCGAAATCACGCAGGACGCGGAAGGCGTGCAGACCCTGCAGAAACACGCCCGCGCTATGGCGTGGCTCATGAAATCGCTGGAATACGCGAAAGCCGCCGTCCCGCGCCCGGAGCCGGTGCAGCGCGAGACGACGAATTTTATCCGCTAGTGCAGCCGAAGCGCCCGCGCGGTCCCGCGCCGGCGTTTCAGGGGAGAACGCCGCATGCTCAACGCGCCGCTCGCGCTCAAACTATTTGAAGGCTTTTCCATAGAGCGCTGGAACGACCTTATCCGCCCCTTCGCCCTTATCGAAATGGACAAAGCGGCTGAAAAAATGGCGCTCGCCTATATCATAGGGAAGTTTGAAGAAGAACGCGGCGGCGAAATCGACTGGGACTGGGCTATGCACGCCGCGCTGTTCGAGCTGTTCAGAAAAATCGCGCTCTGCGACATAAAGTCCCCCGTGCAGCGCATGATAAAGAGCGAGTTCCCCGGCGAGTACCGGAAGCTGAACGAATGGGCGCTGGAGCAGTACCGCCCGCTTCTCGGCGACGGCGAACTGTTCGGCGTGTTTGCCGCTTACCTCGCCGAAACCGCGGGCAGCGCGCCGCCCCAAGGCGACGCCGTCCGCCGCCGCACCGCCCGCGTCCTCCGCGCCGCGCACAAGTTCTCCACGTTCCGCGAGCTCGAGATGATTTCGACGGTGAACGAGGCGCAGCGCCTCGAGAAAATCCGCGGGGAAATCTGGCTCGACATAGACGAGTTCCTCGACCTGCGCGGCGTGCAGAAGCTCATTACGCGGCAGCGCCCGTTCCGCTTCCTCCTGTCTATAGAGCAGCTGCGCTTTCAAATCCGCTGGAACCAGACGCCGCGCGTGCCGAAGACGAGCGTACTGGGGCATTCGTTTTTCGTCGCGGCGCTCACGCTGCTTTTGGGGCGCGGAACCGGCGTCAGCCTCTGCCCGAAGCGCCGCTTCAACAACTTTTTTTCGGCGCTGTTTCACGACCTGCCCGAAGCCGTTACCCGCGACATAATATCGCCGGTAAAGCAGGCGACCGACGGGCTTTCCGCCATAATCAAAACCATTGAGGGCGAAGTCGTCGCGAAAGAACTTCTGCCGCTTATGGAGAACTTTTATGCGGATGAACTCCTCTATTTTATCGGTTCCGAGTTTGACAACCGAATCCTTGAAGGCGGCAAGACGCGAGCCGTGCCCTTCGAGGAACTCAACGCGCGGTACAACGACGACCGGTTTTCGCCGGTTGACGGAATGCTTATCCGCCTTGCCGACCATATCGCCACGTTCATGGAAGCCGATTTGTCGATAAAGTACGGCATTACTTCTCCGCACCTCGTCGAAGGCAGAAAGACTGTGCTCGAAGCGTACCAAACCAGTCCCCCTGTGAGCAATTTCGACATAGCCGGTTTTCTGGCTCAAGTCCAATAAGTTTCCCTGCCGATATGTAGCAGTATGAAACACCTGTCCCTTACCTTAAAAAAACTGTTCGTCTGCGCAGCGCTGTGCGCCGGGTATAGCCGCCCCGTTTTGTACGCGCTTGAGCATACGGTGCAGAAAGGCGAGACGTTGTACTCAATAAGCCGGAAATACGCGCTGTCGGTGGACGAACTGTGCCGCTTAAACAGCATTAGCCGGGACGCGATATTAAAGACAGGTCAGAAGCTCTCCGTTCCCTCCAAAGAGGACGTTTCCGGCAGCGCGGCTACTCCTGAAAGCGCCCGCGCAAAGGTTTCGTATAAGGTGCAAAAAGGCGACACGCTGTACGGCGTCGCCAAGAAATACGGCCTCAGCGTGGCGGAACTGCGGCAGCAGAACGGGCTAGACGAATCGAACGTGCTCAAAGCAGGGCAGACGCTGACCGTGTTTCCTCGCAGCGAATCGACGGGTGCGGCGGCTCCTTTGCCCGCATACTTTTGGCCAATGCGGAAGCCTTTCGTAAAACAGGTGAAGGGGAAAATATCCGGCGTCGAGCTTTCCGCCGAGGGAAACGGCAACGTAGCTGCCGTGAACGGCGGCGCCGTTACCTACAGCGGCGTGTACCGAGGCTTTGGGCAAGTCGTTTTTGTGCAGTCGTCAAACGGATATACCTACATATACACCGGGCTTGAGAAACTGCACGTCGGAAGGGGCGATTCCGTTGCCGCGGGCGACGTGCTGGGCATTACGGGGGTTGATTCCGCGAGCGGTTTGCGGAAGCTGACATTCATGGTGTACCACAACGGCGAAGCGACCGACCCCGCTTTCGCGCCGCGCGGATAAACGCCGCGAAGGGGCGGCAATGCGGGAGCGTCAGGCGCGAAACAAGCGGCGGAGCGCTTTTAACACGCCGATTGCGCCGTTGACGATTGCGCCGAACGCTAAAATCGGCCCAATGGGGAAGACGAGGAACGAAAAGCGGAAGAACAGCAGCCCCGCGAACAGCATGAATCCTTTGGTCAGCAGGGACGAAAACGCGGCGCCTTTAGAGGCATATTCCGCCTCTTCCGGCGCGTCTGAATGCCCGCCGGAAGAGGCGCGCCACGTATAGGTGCGGCGCTCATACCCTTCAAAATTGCCTGCGCCGCCGAACCATTCCCAGAACGGGTCTGCTTCGTCTCCCGCGTTTTTCCGCGAGGCGTTCTGCGCATAGGTGTCGGTGGAACCGCAGCGATCATACTGCGCGCGCTTCGCTTCGTCTCCCAGCACCGAATACGCCGCGTTTATCTCCTTGAACTTCTCTTCGGCGGCTTTATCGCCGGGGTTGCGGTCGGGATGATGCTTGAACGCCGCGTCGCGGTATGCCTTTTTTATTTCTTCCGCATTCGCCGTGCTTGAAACGCCCAGCACCGCATATAAATCATTCATGCTGTTCCTCTCCGGTAGAAAATACCGCAAAAGCCTCGCTTTTACAAGCATATCCGCACGCCGCCGCTTGTCCGCCGCTGCCCTGTCTGCTACACTTGTGGCATGTTTTCCGACACGCATTTTCACTTGCGCCATATCGCCGAGCGGGGCGTCGACTGCTCCGCCGTGCTCGGCGCGCTTGCCGTGCGGGACTGCCGCTTTGCGCTCGACGTCGGCACGGAAAGCGGCGACCTGTCTGAACGGCTGGCGTTCGCCGAAAATCTAGTTGCAGGGTTCGTTGACGACGCGGCACGGGAAAAACTCCGAAGGATGCTGCGCTTTTCCGCCGGAATCTGGCCCTCCGCTGAGGCAATCAGCCGCCGCGCCGAGGCGGTCGCCGAGCTGAACGCCTGCCTTTCGGCGCACGGGCGAAACCGCGCGGTCTGCGCGCTGGGGGAATGCGGGCTGGACCGCTGCCGGAACCCCGACGCGAACGGCAGTGCGCTGATTCAGGGCGAGGCGGAACTGTTTGAAAGCCAGCTTGTGCTCGCCCGCGCCCGCTCGCTGCCAGTCATCGTACACAGCCGAGACGCCTTTGGCGGGACGCTGTCCTGTATCGCAAACGCCGCGCACGACTTCGGTGTCATCCACTGCTTTTCATACGGCATTGCGGAGGCGCGAAGATTCCTCGACCGAGGCTGGCATATTTCGCTGAGCGGGTCGATAACCTACGCAAAAAAGGCGCAGCTTGCCGACGTCGCCGCGCTCATCGCGTTTATTCCGCGGGACCGGCTGCTGCTCGAAACCGACGCGCCTTATCTTGCGCCGGTTCCGTTCCGCGGACAGGCGAACGCACCGGAACTCGCCGAACACGTCTATCGGTTTGCGGCGGCTCGGCTCGGCGTCCCCGCCGAGGAGCTTTCGGCGCAGGTTGACGCAAACGCGGACGCGCTGTTCGGTATTCGGCGGCAGCCGGACGACCGAGTTTCTTCAAAAAACTCGGACACTACCCGCGCGCACGGGCAAGGCACTTGACGGCAGCGCGCCCGCATGAGTATGTTTTTAGAAGGAGTATCGTATGCCAGTATATGAATATGAATGCGAAGCCTGCGCGCACCGCTTCGAGGCGTCGCAGAAAATGAGCGACGCGCCGCTTTCCGCCTGCCCTGTCTGCAAGCAGAAGGCGCGGCGCGTGTTCAGCGGCGGGTTTGGCGTCTCGTTCCACGGCTCGGGGTTTTACGCCACGGACTCAAAAAAGCCGAAGCAGCCGGAAAAACCGGCTGCCGAGAAAAAGCCCGCGTGCCCGGCGGAATGCAGCCAGTGCCCCCACGCCGCGGCTTCGTAGACGGACAGTCTACGCATAAAAAGCAGGGTTTGTACCTTGCTTTTTTGTTTTGCGTCCCGCCTTATTGCTCCGTTCTTTCGGTAGGATTTGCTCAGTAACCTCGCGGGCGGAAGCCCTCGGCAAGCCCGCCGTACCGCCGAAACACCGCCGCATACAATGTTGATAAAATGTATGGCAATTTGCTTTTAACCTTGGTATGATATTTTGAGTATGGAAAAGGCGTTTTTTATGCCGCTCCTGCTGTCGCCGCTCTATGCAATCGCTGATACGGACACGGTGAATGATAGCGAAAGCACACAGGACGCAGAGAAAAAAAGCGCACTGGATACGAACAAATGAAAAAGTTCGTTATCAGCGTGTGGTATGCGCTCATGTGCGCCGTTATTTCAGCGCACACAACGGAAACGGTACCAGAGGAAACATATCGCTCCGTACCAGCGGAAACAACAGTTCCCCTTTTAACCGCCTTTGATAACGTTGGAAAAAACGCGCTGCACACGCTCGCCTTTAATCACGGCGCAAACTTTGCGTTCGCGGGATTAGGCACGTGGCTGTTTATCGAAAGCGGCGTCGACTGGAAATGGCGCAATTTTGCGTATGACCATGAAACACTCGCCAACGGCGCGTATTCCTCCGTCATGTATGCCGGTTATGCCGTTCCTTCAGCAACGCCCGTCGCGTTCTATCTTGCAGGGCTTTTTAGACACGATGAAAAACTGCAGCTCACCGGCTTGGCGCTGGTTCAGTCGGTGGCGTTCGCCGCCGCTGCTCAAGCGATTCTAAAATCAAGCACCGGAAGGAGCGAACCGCATATCATCGGTCAGTACCGCCATACAAGACTCGAAACGCAAACTGATTTTAGCGGCGAGTTTGACTGGTTCAAAGCGGATATTTTAGACGGGTGGCCGAGCGGACACACCATATCGGCGTTTGCTGTCGCCTCAACCGTCGCACAAATGTATCACGATAACATTTGCGTAAAGATAGCCGCTTTTTCGTATGCGCTGCTGGTGGGAATCGGCGTGTCGCTCAGTGTGCACTGGGCGTCTGACGTAGTCGCCGGTGCGCTCATGGGCTACGCTATCGGTACTACAGTCGGGCGCAGTTTTAGCGCTCAGGTACGCAAGACACCGCACAAAGAGGTATCGCTTTCTGTAAGCGCGCAAACGCTCGGCATCATGGTGCGGTTTTAGGGCGCGGCTGACAAATGCGCATATACGCGCGCATGCGCCGTTCCTTTTCTCTCCCGCTCGGTAAGCCCGCCCGATGCTTGCCTCTATGTCGAGTTTCTTGAAGAAACTCGAACATTCCCCGTAAGGGGAACGCAGGATTCCGCGCCTCCTACGCGGGGTTATGCCGCGGAACCTCGGAGTTCCGTGACGCATACCCGGAGTTCCGCGTCTCATACCCGCGTCGGAGCGGCTCATACCCGGAATTATGCCGCATATACCCGGAGTTCCGCGACGCATTCCCGGAGTTCCGTGCCTCATACCCGCGTCGGAGCGACGCATACCCGGAATTATGCCGCATATACCCGAAGTTCTGTGACGCATACACGGGTAGGAGCGGCATATACGCGGGGTTCCGCGAGCCTATCAGAGGTTTTGTATACGAAGGGTGAACGCAAAATCCCTGAAGCGGTTTTGTCTATAACGCCGAACGCGGGGCACGCGTTGGCGAAAACGGGAGAGAAGCGATATAATAGAGTATCGGTTTGGCAGAGACGGTATGCGCTGTTTGCATAAGGCGGTCGTTTGCCGGCTTTTGCGTGCTGGGAAGTTGCCTGCGGCGGCGCGAAAACAAGGAGAAATTTTCGGTGTTTTGTTCAAATTGCGGAGAAAAACTAAGCGATGATATAAAATCTTGCATTAAGTGCGGAATAAAAGCTGAGGAATATACGCCGATTGCACCTGTTCAGCCAGCGTACCGACAAATGCCTCAACAACCGGCGTATCCAGTGTCTAGCGAAACCGCACGGCAATATTTTTGCGACGCCTACAAAGGCAAAAAAGAACTCGAATACTTTCGCCACAACAGAAGTGTTTTGTATAATGGCGACGCCCTAAAATCAGATTCCTTTGGCGGCGAATTTATTGATTTGCTCGTAACTTCTCCTCCGTACAATGTGGATATAAAATATAATTCCAATAATGACGCGCTTACTTACGAAGAGTATCTAAATTTTTCTGAAAAATGGATGGGAAACTGTTTTTTATGGAGCAACCCGCAAGCACGTTTTTTGCTTAATATACCGCTTGATAAAAATAAAGGCGGACATAAAAGCGTTGGCGCCGACTTAACAAAAATTGCTCAAAAAGTTGGGTGGCAATACCATTCAACAATAATTTGGAATGAGGGCAATATTTCACGTCGAACTGCGTGGGGGTCTTGGCTGTCTGCATCGTGCCCTTATGTGATTGCGCCGGTTGAGTTAATTGTTATCCTTTATAAAGGCGAATGGAAAAAAACACGAGGGACTGGCATTTCAGACATAAACAAAGAGGATTTTATGACGTGGACCAACGGTGTCTGGACGTTCAGCGGCGAAAGTAAAAAGCGCATTGGGCACCCCGCTCCGTTCCCGATACAACTTCCTTACCGCGCCATTAAACTTTTTAGTTTTGTAGACGACGTTGTTTTTGACCCTTTTACAGGAAGCGGTACAACTTTAATTGCGTCGATAAATAATAACCGCATTGGGATAGGGCTAGAAATTGACGAAAATTACTGTAAATTAGCCAAGGAAAGAATATTGGCAGAGACAAATACAATGGATTATTAAAATGGACGATGATATAACGCAAACAAAAATTATTATGGAGTTTTTTACCAATAACCCTAATCGAGATATTCAGCATCCGGAAGTTGTTGACTGGGTTAGTGAGGAATGGAAAAAACGAACAGGCAAAGCTTTCCGCGACCCAGACAGGCAAATTAGACAACTTGCACAGTCTGGGAAACTCCAGAAAATCGAAAAGGGGTTGTATCGCTATAATCCGGATTTTATCTCAAACCCAGAGTTAGAAGATTTTTCCCAGTCGCAAAAGAATGAAATTCTGGAACGTGATAACTATCGCTGTGTTATTTGCGGAAAGGGGCGAGAATACGGCGTGGAACTACATGTTGACCACATAAAACCAAAAGATTTAGGCGGAAAGGCAACCGTAGAAAACGGGCAAACGCTTTGCGCCCAACATAATTTCAAGAAGAAAAATTACAAGCAAACAGAAACAGGCAAAAAGATGTTTATCCGTCTATACGAATTAGCGAAAAATATTGGAGATGCAGAAACGCAAAGTTTCTGTGCAGAAATTCTTGAAGTTTTTGAAAAGAATGGAGTAAACGGACATATCAAATGGGAACGTTAGGGTGCACCGCATAACAAACAGGTTACGTTGCCCCACGCCTCACTCTGGCGTATTTTGGGGCTGCAAAAACAGGGCGTAGTAAACACTGCTTTTTTGCAACCCTGTTCTCTGCGCCGCACGGCGGCGTTTCAGCCCATTTATCGCCTCTATGCCGAGTTTTTTCAGAAAACTCGGTCGTTCGGCGGTAGCCGAACGACCGTTACAGCGTCCAGTATCAGTTCCGGCTTTTCCGTGCCGTTGAAGGTTTCGCGCTTCACGGTGAACACGGCGTCGAGCAGGTCACCTTTAGTAAAATCCCTGCCGTAGCGCTCGGCTTCGCCCCAGAACAGCGCGGGCCACTGGTACGAGCCGCACTGCAGCGTGAGCTTCAGGTGTTTCCGCTCCGTCTTGCCCATAATGTCGGCGGCGGCGATTTTCGCGCCTTTCACCAGAAAATGCAGCGCGGGATTTTCGTGCCCGTAAGGTTCAAATCTGTCGGCAAGTTTGAGCAGTTCCGGCGTCATATACGAATGCGGAAGCTCCGCGTCGATTTCGCCGACTTCCTCCTCCGCTTCCGCAAGCTCTATGAGCGGCGCGCGTTCCTTGAGCCGTTCGATAAACTCGCCGAGCCGCCCCGCCTCAAGGCTAAACCCCGCCGCGTAATCGTGCCCGCCGAACGCGAGCAGCAGGTCGGAAAACTCCGCGAGCAGCGCGGTAACGTTGCAACCGCGCGTCGAACGCAGAGAGCCGACCGCCGTCTTGCCCTCAAGCACGGTGAGCACCGCGGCGGGCACTTTATATTTCTGCACCAGCTTCCCCGCGAGGATTCCCGTGATTCCGCGGCTTACCCGCTCGTCGACCACGACGGCGAATTTATTGCCGTACTCGGCGAGGCTTTCCCGCGCCTGCTGCTCGGTCTGCGCGAGCGCGTCGCTGCCCAGTTGCTTCCGCTCCTCGTTCAGGCGCACGACTTCCGCCGCGAGCGCTTCCCGCTTCTTCGCGTCCGGTTCGAGAAAAAGCCGCACCGCCGTCTCTGGCTGTCCGAGCCGCCCCGCCGCGTTCAGTGCGGGCGTTACCTGCCACGAAAGCTCCGTGCTGCCGAGCCGTCTGCCGAGCAGGTTCTGCTTCGCGAGCAGTTCCAGCAAGCCGGGACGCACCACGCCGTTGTTTATCGACTGCAAGCCCTGCCGCGCGAATATGCGGTTTTCGTTCTTCATAGGCATAATGTCGGCGAGCGCGGCGAGTGTTACCAGCTGCAAATCGAACTTTTCCGCGTCTGCGTCGCCCGGGTACGCGACCGCCGCCTTTTTTTGGAGGAAGGTTACGAATATGTTGAAAAACCCGTCAAGTTCGCCCGCCGGCGCGTCCGCATACCGCACGATTTTTGACAAGTCTTTGATTTTGAGGAGGCTCAGATCCCCCACCGACGGAATGATTTTCTCCGCCTCGGGACGCACGTCGAGCAGGTTGAACTCGACGCCCGCGCCGAAAATTTTGGCGAGCTGCCTTTTCTGCGTTGCGGCGTCCCAGACGAAAATCTGCTGCCCCTGCAAAAACGGCAGAAGCCGCGTGTCCTGAATACGCACCACGCCCGGCACCAGCGTCTCCGAAAGCGCGCCCCGCGCCGTCATGTTCATCACCTTCAGGCACTCCACGGTGTAGGCGTCGGTGAGCGGGCGCACATTCAAGAGACAGATTTCCTGCTTGTACAGCCCGCTCTTCACGAAGCGCAGCGCGGAGACCAGCTTATACGCGACGGCGCAGCCCGAAATGTCCGGGAACGGGTAGCCCGAACCCTCCGCCTTCGGGTTTATGATGACGGCGTCTTCGGGCAGGTCGCCGATCGGGTTGTGATGGTCGACGACGATGACGTCGATTCCGAGGCTCGCGGCGAGCGCGATTTCCTCGCGGCAAGAAATGCCGCAGTCAACCGTTACGATAAGCGTGCCGGATTCGGCGGCAAACACGCGCACCGCCTCCTTCGTTAGCCCGTAGGCTTCGTCGCCTATCGGAACCTGCCAGCGCACGTCGACGCCCTCCTGCTGAAACCACGACGTCATGAGCGCGGTGCCCGTTATGCCGTCCGCGTCGCGGTCGCCGAACACCAGCACCTTTTCACCCTCATCCTTCGCTTGCATTATGCGGTCGACCGCGTCCTCCATTTCGGCGAACAGGAAAGGGCTGTGCTGGTAGCGCAGGTCGTCCTCAAGGAAAAACAGCAGGTCGTTCCCCGCCGTAACGCCGCGGCGGCACAGAATCGCCGCGTCGAGCAGCCCGCACTGATAGGTTTTGCGCATGTCCCTGACCACTTCGGGGGCGATTTCCCGTTTGTTCCAGTTCATCTGCGGCGAAGATTCCATAAAATCATGCTATTGCGGCGCGCCGCCGCTGTCAAGGCGATACCCGCGTAGCGCGGGTATCGCCTTATCCGTATTACGATTCTATACCCTTGCCCCAACTACAAGAAACCCGAATGTTCGGCGCAAGTCGAACGCGAGTGTTTCTTCCTTGTAATAGGAGAGATCTCTCTATTTCAGCAGTAAGCCGACCACCCGCATGAACGAATGTGCGTCTCACACAAGGACAGTAAGTCGACACCTGCACGGACGGTCGCGTGACTAACAACCGTACAGTTGCTAGCCTAGGTAGCGTGGACTGGAAGGTAGAGAAACAAACACCTGACATGAATGGCGGCGATGAAGGAAGCGGTGAGCTTTGCATAGCGCGTAGCAATTCCCCGCCAGCGCTTGAGGGCACGGAAGACGGTTTCAATGACGTGCCGCGCCCGATACAGTTCATGATTGTACGCTCTTTGCTCTTTTCGGCTTTTAACCGGAGGGATGACTGCTACTATATCCGCTTCCTTAAGCATATCGAGCAGCTCGTTCGTGTCATACGCCTTGTCCGCAAGGAACGCTTCCGCTTCCAAATCCTCCATAAGGAGAGGCGCTTGGCTGCAGTCCGCGACAGTACCGCTTGTCACAATGCCGCCTGCCGGCATCCCGTACTCGTCGACTACCAAGTGCAATTTGCTGTTCAGCCCCCTTTTGTGCGGCTAATGTCCTGACTGCCGCCTTGTGCCCCGCATGCGTCCGCGTGTGCCTTGATATACGTCGAATCTATCATAAAGATATCCCCGGCAGGCTCGCCTATTGCGGCGTCCGCCGGCGTTTTCCCTATTCCCTTGTCCCGCCGGCGGCAAAACCGCTTGTGTATGCTGTTCCAGTTCCCGAATTCTGGCGGTATATCCCTCCACGGAGCGCCCGTGCGCGTCTGCCACGCTACCGCGTTAATAAACAAGCGGTTGTCTTTCGCCACGCCCCCGCGTTTCCCTGCCTGTCCGGGCAGCAGTTCTTTTATCCGTTCCCACGCCTCGTCGCTTATATTGTGCCGGTGAATGCCTTCATTTCTTTTCATGCTTCTATTTTACCTCTTTTCCCCTATCCAGTCCACACTGCCTAACAACCATTCGGTTGTGTGCCTTGCAACCGAGCGGTTGTTAGCCACGCAAATGAATGCCTGCCAGTCTGCCAAAAAACGCCGTTTTTATGCCGAGTTCCTTGAAGGAACTCGAACATGACCCCGCGCTTCGCGCGAAGCAATGCGTTGACAGTGCCTTCTGCGCGGGCTATGGTGTTCCCATGACCTCCGGCGGCACGCTCCAGCCCAACGCGCGGACATTCGGCGCGCTCCTCCAGAAAGAACTGTTTTCCCTCGCCATACAGCGCCCGTACTATCTTGCCTCGTTTCTGTTCGCCGCCGTGTCCGCGCTGCGCTATTTCTTTTCCGTGTCGTTCTTTGCAGAGGGTCAGGGCACGAGCGACCTGCGCTTTTACTTCGCATTCCTACCCTATGCGTCGGTACTGGCTATCCCCGCCCTCGCGCTCCCGCTTTGGAACTACGCCGAATACGACGCCTGCCTGCCCGCGCCCGACGCGCACAAGGTGGCGGCGAAATGGCTCGCCGCCCTCGCGTTTTTCGCGCTGACGCTGATGCCGTGCCTCGCCGTCCCGCTGGCGGTGTCGTTCTTCGGGGACATAGACGCGGCGGAGGTGCTGACCGCCTTCCTCGGAATCCTCGCGTTCGCCGCCGCCGCCCTCGCGCTCGCGCTATACGCCGCGCTCGCGCTACCCAGCCGCGCCGCCGCCTTCGCGCTTGCTGCCTGCGTGCTCGCCGCGTCAAATAGCGTCCACCTCGTGCCGCTCTATCTGCCGCTCGGCGCGCTGTCGGGATTGTGCCGCCTCGTCTCGTTCGCGTGGCACTTTGACGCCGCCGGAAAGGGAATCGTCGACAGCCGCGACCTCGCCTTCTATGCCGCGGCGACTGCCTTCTTCCTCGCCTCGACCGTCTTCTTGC
>NZ_BBPW01000055.1:0-4944 GCF_001028545.1 Treponema endosymbiont of Eucomonympha sp.
CGATTCCTCACCAGCGTTTGAGGGTGCCGAAAACGATTTTAATGAAATATTCCATAGTTTGCTACGGAATATTTCATTCATGCTTCCTATTTTACCTCTCTCCTCCTCTTTAGTCCACACTACCTAGGGCGGGCAGGTACTCCCCGCCTGAATGTCCAGTAAGCCGACACCTTACAGGGCGGCAGAGAGGCGACGGCGATACTCATGCGTAGCACGAGTATCGTCCGAGTTCCTTGAGGGAACTCGGCTGGGCATAAAAAAAGAGCGGGGCGTGTGCCCTCGTTCTTTTGTGTCTATCCCGTTCGACCTCCGCCTCTATGCTTCACCTATCTGTCGAGTTTCCTCAAGAAACTCGGACATTACCCGCGCACAGCGCGGGTAACGCCGCTCACAGGTCGTAGGCAAACCAGTCGATAGCGCTCGCGTCTACAACTATGTAGTTTTGAATACCGCCATAATCGTCCGTATATGTCTCGAGCACTCGTATTCCCGCGTTTCTTAAAGCCGTTTCAGCATCTTTAAACCAGGGATTTTTAGCCGTTATAAGAAGCGACGGAGTCGTTCTGTTTCGCTGGGCGACTGAAGCGCCTGTAATGTCAGGAAAGCGGAGCGCGGGATCGGCTAGAAGTTTAAAGCCTCCGCCGGCACGGGCATACGTCATGCACCGCGTGTGTTTTATCTGCGTCGTTTTTCCGTTCACCGCAACGAACGCTTTGTCGTCCGCTGTATTGTTCATCCACCTTTCTCTGCCCGTATATCCGATTCCGCACAGCAGGTCCGTGTCAAAGCGCACCCAGCAATGCTCGAGACTTATCGTTTTGTACACCTCCGGCTTGATTCCCGCCGCGCGGAGCCGATCCGCCCATTTCTCAATATCGCTTTGCCACCATTCGTAAATCGTCGTCTTTCCGCCCGGCTCCGAATCGTACCCGTCGCAGTCCCCGTACACGTGCGCGCCGTTCTTAAAATAGAAGTCGTAGTTCCCGTCGTCGAACTTCGCGTAACTTGGTCTTCGTTCCGCGCCCGCCGCCCCGCTCTGCGCGCCCGGCGTCAGTTCCTGCCGGCAGGCGACAAGCGCGCCCGCCCCGACGCCCAAGACGCCCGCCGTTACGGCGGCACCGGTCAAAACCCTTCTCGCTGCGTTCATAAGCCCTCCGCGCATTCTGTAATTGTGAATGACTGTAAAACGTGTTCCGCGCCCTGTCAAGAGGCTTTTGGACACAAAAGCGGCGGGCGATCGGTGCGTAAAAAGCGGTATTGGCAGACAGGCAGGGCGAAAGCTCTGCCTGTTTTATGCCCAAACCTAAGCACATAGGCTTTGCCTCTCCACCGCCCTTAACGTTACCTCTGTTACGCCCTTAACGCTGCCTCTGATACGCCCTTATCGCTACCTCTCTGCCGACCGTATCGCTGCCTCTGATATGGGCGCATAAGCGCGGCGCGGGGCTTTACCTATATGCCGAGTTCTTTCAAAGAACTCGGTCGATACCCGTTCCCCCGCGGGGGAACGGGTATCGCCTTGACTTTGCCCCGCATTCCCCCGATACTTGCCGCCATGAATCCCTCCGCGCGCCTTCCGCTTGTCGTCATTGTCGGGCGGCCGAACACCGGCAAATCGACGCTGTTCAACCGCTTCGTGCATAAGCGCCGCGCGATTACCGACCCCACCCCCGGCGTAACCCGCGACCCTATCGAAGAAACCGTCTTCGTCGCGGGCACGGAAATCAGGCTCATGGATACCGGCGGCTTCAAGCTTGCGCGGACGCCGCGCGCCCGAACAGCGGCGAACGACCCGCGCCGGGCGGACGCGATGAACGCCGAAATAGACGCGCTCGTTACGGCAAAGACGCTTGAGGCGATAAGGCGCGCCGACCTGATTGTGCTCCTTTTGGATGCGGGAGACATTACCGGCGAGGACGAGGAGTTTATCAGTCTGCTTCGCCCGCACCAGCATAAGGTACTGTGCGCCGCAAACAAGACGGAGGGCGGGCGGCTGGAGCAGGAGGCGTGGAACTGCGTGCGCTTCGGCTTCGGCGATTTCATGCTGCTTTCGGCGGAGCACGGCGACCATTTCCCCGAATTGTGCGAGCGAATCGCCCGCCGCTTTGCACCGCCCGCCCCGGCGGAAGCTGACGGCACCGCAGCCGAGTCAGGCGACACGGCGGCTCCGGCGGCTGGAGAAAACGCGAACGAATCGGCGGCGTCCGTTCCAGAGGCAGACGCAGCGGAGGAAAACGCGACGGCTGAACCGGAGGAGGCTTTGGAACGGAAGACAATCCGCGTCGCCGTGCTGGGCAAGCCGAACACCGGCAAGTCGACGCTGACCAACCGGCTGACCCGCTCCGACCTGTCTATTGTGTCGGCGTATGCCGGAACGACGCGGGACGTGGTGGCGGGCTTTTTTTCGTGGGGGGGGCGCGACTTTCAGATTCTGGATACCGCCGGAATCAGGCGGAAAGCGAAGGTTACGGAAAACGTCGAGTACTACTCGGTGAACCGCGCGATAAAGACGCTCGACGATGCCGACGTGGCGTTCCTGCTTATCGACGCGACAGAGGGTCTTGCCGAGCAGGACAAGAAAATCGCCGCGCTCGCCTCGGAGCGCGGGAAGGCGCTCATCTTTGCGCTGAACAAGTGGGACACACAGGAGCAGGACAAAACGCACCTCAAAAAGACGGTTGAGCATATCCGAATCATGTTTGCCCATATGAACTACGCGCCAGTCGTCGCCGTTTCGGCAACGGAAGGGACGGGCGTCAGGGCGCTGCTTCACGAGGCGGTCGAGCTCTTCGACGAGCTGCACCGCAAAATCGACACGAGAAGCCTGAACCTTGCGCTCGCCGGCTGGGTTGCTGCGCGCCCGTCGCCTTACAACCGCGGCAGCACATTCAAGCTGCGTTATATGGTGCAGAACAGCGTCAACCCGGTGTCGTTTCTGGTGTTTGCGAGCCGCCCCGAAAACGTTCCCGCTGCCTATGTCGCGTATATCAAGAACAAAATCCGCAACGATTTAGGCTTTGGCAAGATTCCGGTGCAGGTGGAACTCCGCACGGGACGAAAAAACTGGGAGGAACGAGGCACGCCCAGCGGAGCCGAACGCCGGAGTTTGCGCCGCACGCGCGTTCCCCATAGGGAACGTCCGAGTTCCTTGAAGAAACTCGGCAGATAGGCAGGATATGGAGCACTTCCATACTGTAGTGTGAGGAGTCTCCCTACCGTAGTGGGGAAGGATTCCCTACCATAATAGGGAGGCTCTCCCTATTATAAGGAAGAGATACTCACCTATGCGTGAGAGGGGTTCTCACCTACCGGTGAGAGATAATCTAACCCAGTGGTTAGAGACGCTCTAACCTACCGGTTAGAATTGGTCTAACGCAGTGGTTAGAGTCAGTCTAACCTACGGGTTAGAGTCGGTCTAATCGGAACGCCAAACAGGTCCCTGCTTCGGTGCCCAGCGCCGAGGCGCCGGAAACGAAGGAACGATATATGCTGGACGCGCTGTACACCGTCGTCATCTATCCGCTGACGCAGATTATCGAATTCGTGTTCGTGTTTTCGCAGAAGGTGTTCAAAGAAACCGGCTGGTCGGTCGCCGCGGTCAGCGCGGCAATCTCTGTGCTGTGCCTGCCGCTGTACGCGGTCGCCGAGCGCTGGCAGCAGACGGAGCGGGACGCGCAGAAGCGCCTGAAGCCGAAAGTCGACAAAATCAGGGCGGTGTTTGCGGGCGACGAGCGGTATATGATTCTGTCCGCCTACTACCGGCAGAACCGCTATCATCCGGCGTATGCCCTGCGGGGTGCCTTCGGTTTGCTCATTCAGGTGCCGTTCTTTATCGCTGCGTATTCGTACCTCTCGCATTTGGAAGCGCTCAAAGGGGCGCGGTTCCTGTTCATACGCGATATGGGCGCACCAGACAGCCTTCTGCATGTCGGGCGTTTCGCGCTCAACGTCCTGCCCGTCGCCATGACGCTGATAAACGTCGCCGCGAGCGCGGTGTACGCGAAAGGCTTCCCCGCGAAGGAAAAAGCGCAGCTCTACGGCACGGCGCTCGTTTTTCTGGTGCTGCTGTACAACTCTCCGGCGGGACTGGTGCTGTACTGGACGCTGAACAACGTGTTCTCTCTGGCAAAGAACGCCGTGCAGAAAACAAAACGCCCGCTCAAAACCGCGTATATCGCTCTGTGTATATGCGTCGCGGCGGTAGACGTCTACATGCTTTTTGTGCACCGAGGGCTTCTGACAAAACGCCTGTCCCTTGCGGCGGCGTGTTCCGCGGCATATCTGCTCCCGCTCTGCATAAGGGCAAAGAACTGGGCTGCACGGGCAGCCGCGCAAAAGACCGTCCTCCGGCACACCGCGCTGTGGCAGACGAAGACTTATGCGCTGTCAGGCATTATCCTGTTCCTCCTTGCGGGAGCAGTCATACCCGGCGCATTGGTCGCTTCTTCCCCGGAGGAATTCTCCTTTATTGAGCAATACCGTTCTCCGTTTCCGTTCATCGGAACGACGCTTTTGCAGAGCGCGGGGATTTTTATCGTATGGGCGTCGTGCCTCTACTTCCTGTTTTCCCCAAAAGTCAGAGCCGCGCTGACCGCGTTCCTGTCGCTCTTCGCCGCCGCCGCGCTCGTCAATACGTTTGCCTTCCCCGGCAATTACGGGTTCCTCACCACTAATCTGGTATTCTCGAACGCAGCGGCATTCAACGAAAAGCGCGGCTAGGCGTCGTCAACGGCGTCGTCCTTGCGTTGACGATAGCCGTCTGCGTCTGGCTGCTTTTGTCAAAGCACCAGAAAGCGTTTTATTCCGTGCAAATCATCGCGCTGATTTCCCTGCTGCTTATGGGATTCACAGACGCAAGAAAAATCTATCGAGGTTACGCCGAGTTAGCCGAGCGAAAAGGTGTCGGCAGCGTGGCGGACAACTCCCCCGCGCCGGTATATCGCT